>CAKKSB010000058.1 GCA_919903055.1 Gammaproteobacteria bacterium
CGCCCCGCCCCGACAGACCGCCGCCGCCCAGTAAAAAGAAAAAGGCCAAAGCGCCGAGCACCATGCTCAACAACAACGAACTGAACAAAAACCAGGCGAGCACGGCGGCGCCCACCCCAGCCAGTCCCGCACCCGCCAAACGGCCGAACAGCGCGCGCAGCATAAAACCGCCGATCAGCGTCGCGACGAACAAGGTCGGCAACCCCGCCTCCAAATCGCCCGTCGCCACCGCCGGACGGGACGGGGCGGGCAAGGGCTCACCCTCGATCAACCGCATGAGCTGCCGCACCCCGGCCATGATCCCACCGGCGTAATCGTCGCTTTTGAAATAGGGCGCAATGATCTCGGCGATCACCCGTTTGGCCACCGCGTCGGGTATCGCGCCTTCCAAACCGTAACCCACCTCGATGCGCAGCGCGCGGTCTTGCAGCGCCACCAGCA
The DNA here is from genome assembly GCA_919903055.1 of Gammaproteobacteria bacterium. Taxonomy (GTDB): domain Bacteria; phylum Pseudomonadota; class Gammaproteobacteria; order DRLM01; family DRLM01; genus CAKKSB01. Next base: position 442 of record CAKKSB010000058.1, read on the forward strand.
GCAACACGCCGTCATCGATATTTTTTCGGCCGAGCTTCCACTGCTCCACGACGCGGATCGAATATTGTTCGATGGTCTCGGGCGCGGTGGTGGGCACGGTCAGCACGGCGATTTGCGCGCCGTGCCGCGCCTCGAACTCGGCGAGAGTCTGTTCCAAGGCGGCGCGTTGCCCCGCCTCGAGCGCACCGGCGAGATCGGTGACATGCTCGCGCAGCGGCGGCACCGCCACGTCCGCCGCCGCCCACGGCGCGAACCCGGCAAGCGCCACCAGCAGCGTCCAGCCGCGGAGCCATGCGCGAGCGGCGATCACGTTATTGCGCGGGGGCGGGTTGCGGTGCATCGGGCTGCGTGCCGAAGTCCACCCGCGGCGCGTTGGAGATCGCCTGTTCGTTCTCGACGCTGAAATTGGGTTTGGTTTGATAACCGAACACCATGGCGGTGAGATTGGACGGGAAGGATCGCACCGTCACGTTGTAGTCCTGCACCGCCTTGATGTAACGATTGCGCGCGACGGTGATGCGGTTTTCCGTGCCCTCCAATTGCGCCTGCAAATCACGGAATACCCCGTCGGCCTTGAGCTGCGGATAGTTCTCCGCCACCGCCAGCAAGCGGGACAAGGAGGAAGTCAGCTGGCCCTGCGCCGCTTGAAAGCGGGCGAAGGCCTGTTCATCGTTGAGCAATTCGGGGGTGACTTGAATGCTGCCCACCCTGGCGCGCGCCTCGGCCACTTGAGTGAGTATGGCCTGCTCATGGGCCGCGTAGCCCTTCACCACGTTCACCAGATTGGGCACCAGATCGGCGCGGCGCTGATATTGATTGACGACCTCGGACCAAGCCGCCTTGATTTGCTCGTCGGTCACTTGCAAAGAGTTGTAACCGCAGCCGCCGAGCGACAACAATGCCAGCCACATCATGAATCCCGCCACCGTGCGCATCGCTACTCTCCTTGCTAACTTGAACCTTCAACTATTGTAACAAAAGCGGACGGCCAAATATTTTGGCAGCTTTAAAATGCAAACGGCCCCGTACGGGGCCGCTGCTCTCATCTCATCATTAGCTCGCGGTCGATTAAAAACGAAACCCCAACTGGAGGCCAGCACCCATTTCGTCGCTGTTACCCATCGCGGCGATGTCGATATGGACACCGAAGGGCGAGAGACCCACGCCCACCGACGCGGTGCTGGTGTCGCTGTCGCTGATGTTGTGGCGATAACCCAAGCGCAGTTGCACCGTATTCCAACCGTTCCATTCGGCGCCGACCGCCCAATACTGGGTGGGGCCGTCGAGGCCGGCGGGATCGTTCTCCACCAAATCGAGATCGGTCGCCACGGTGAGCGACTTCCATTCATAGGCCAGGCCCAAACGGTATTGCGGATCGAGGTTGATGGTATTGCCCAAGATGGTCTGGTATTCCTGCGGGATCAGATTTTTCGCCACCAAGCCGGTGGTCCAGCCGTTGCCGTAACGGTGGGCGATACCGACATCCAAATTGAAGTCGGTATATTCTTTTTCACCCTCATCTACCGACAGGTCGGCGGTGTCCACGTCCAGACGGTAGTCGAAGGTTGTGGCCTGCACCACTTTCGGCGTGATGCCGATCGCCACGCCCTGACCGCCGAAGGTGAACTCACGCGCCAGCGACACGCCTATTTCGGACAAGACCACCCCGCGCCCCTGTACCGAGGACGTCATATTATCGGTGGGGTCGATAATGTCGCCGTTGCCGTCCACGATGCCGGACGGGTCATTGGCCTCCAAACCATCGATTACTTCATTGAGTTGGTCGACATCGGATTGAGTGATATCGAGCAAAGCTCCACCCATCGCCCGCGCGTTCACGTACAACGACGCGCCGAAACGCTTACTGGGCACGCCCAGTACCGCGCCGACGTGCAGCTCGCCGTCCACCGTTTTATTGGAAAGAGTACCCAAACCATTCACCAAAGCGCGGCCGGTGGTCACCACCGCATCTTTGGCGGTGCTCAACTCACCGGCCGTGGTGGCATTATTCCATTGATCCACCGCGTTGCTGAACGCGTCGATGTAGTCGGCCGATTGGAAATCGTCCAGACTGTCCACCATTTCATCGGGATCGGCGACCCGCGCGCCGAGCACCGGAAACTCGAGACTGAAATCCTCGCCTTCACGGCCGATGGCCAACAAGGCCGGATTAAAAAAACTGGCATTGGCGCTGGTACCCGACGCCACCCCGGTACCACCCATGGCCATGGAGCGCGGATCGAAGGTGCCGAAGGAAACCGCCCCCGCATCCTGCATCGTCAACAACACCACCGGCAAGCCCATCAATAAAGCGCGTTTGTCCATATATCCCTCTCCGAATAGCCACGACCTACACCGGCGTCCGGCTTGCACCCGCCACGCCACCCTGTCTGGCTATCGTCCCGCAGGGGAGTCGACTTTAGAAAAGGTAGGCGGGCCGAATCGAGGAACGGAACCCACATCCTGAGGCCATCGCCACAGGCATCGACCGTGGTTGCCGCCGCAAGGCAGGGCAGTAAATCCAGCGCGCCAATATCCGGCGAGACCCGGCTTCCGATTGCCGACTCTTTCCAGCACTAAAACATAGCGCCTGCGTAACACCGCTGATATGAATTCGCCGTCGGGCAGCTTTACACTTTAAGATTGGGCGCTTTTCGGCAATAGAGCAGTCGTTTGAAATGGCAAGATAAAATCTTTAAGGCATAAGCGTTGCAGCAATAAACCATCTTACCGTTGTGCGCATCATAATCCGCACACGGAAGCAGTCGGCCGCGACGGGGTCAACTCGATCCGAGGCCAAACATTAGGGAATGCAAGGAGCGCAACGATGGCAAGAACCGGGACGTATTTCTGGAATAAAAAATTATTAATCGGGGCCATCGCCATCTTTGGCGCGACCACCGCCCAAGCGGTACCCACCACCTACACCAGCCGGGCCGCCTTCGACGCGGCGATCGCCGCCATCCTCCCCGCCGTGAACCCCAACATAATCAACTTCGAAAGCGCGTCCGGCGGCGATGTAATTCCAACCGGGTCGAGTTTTGGCGGCGTCACTTTCACTTATACGATTCCCGGCGGCCCCCCGCCGTTTCAGATCGGCGTCAATAACAGCCCGCTGGCGGGAACCTCCGGCTCCAACTTTCTTGGGGTGACCAACGACAATGGCGCCAGCTTCGGCCAATTCGCGCTGGGGGATCAGATAAATTTCAGCTTCTCGGCGTCTCATGCCTTCGGCATGTACATCATCGTCGGCGATACCTCCTTCGATTTGTTCGATGACGACGTCAACCTGACTTTCGCCGGCACTACTTTGTCCAGCGTGAATGCGGACACCGCAACCAATGTGAGTCCCAACAATGTCGCGGCCTTGTTCGTAGGCATCGTTGATTCCGCCACCACTTATACCACCGCCAGCCTGCTCTTTGGCCCCCCGGGCGGCCCATCAGGCGGTGCGTTCTTTGAAATAGACGACATCATCAAGACCTCTCCCACCGGCTCTGGCGTCCCCGACGGTAGCGTTCCCGAACCCGCCACTCTGGCTTTGCTGGGCGCAGGCATCCTGGGCATTACCCTGGCCCGCCGCAAAAAGCCGATCATGCGGCAATCATAACTATAGAACCGGACATCGACGGGGAAGCATCCGCAGCATGTCCGTGTTCATCCATCTTTCAAAACAGTATCGACAATGCGGTAAAGCCGGGTGGCTTGCCTCATCCGTTCATGCCACTTGACGGAATCAGACGGAATATTTACAACAGCCTATCGTCCATGCTGAAAAGTCGTCCCGCTTTTAAAACGGTATGCATCTATAATTTTCAAACGTTGCAAACCATGCGGAGGTTATTGCAACCAAACCACAAGATCATTCACTCAAGGAGGAGAACACCCATGAAAAAGGTATTAAAGCATGTTATGCCGGGTCTTGCCCTAAGCCTGGTCAGCCTCGCAATGACGCCCGGCACAGTGTCGGCGTGCAACACCGAACCCTTTTTGGGAACGGTCTGCGCCTTCGGCTTCAACTTTTGCCCGCGCGGCTATCGGCCCGCCGATGGTTCACTCCTATCCATCAGCCAGAACACCGCCCTCTTCTCGTTGCTCGGCACCACCTACGGCGGCAACGGCACCACGACTTTCGGCCTGCCGGACTTGCGCGGCCGCGCCCTGGTGGGGACCGGCCAAGGCCCCGGCCTGACGCCGGTTAACCTTGGTGAGATGGCGGGCGCCGAACAAGTCACCTTGACGGTGAATCAACTACCACCGCATAGCCATTCGGCCACGACCAACGTAACCGTCACCGCGATGGCGCGCGCCTTGGGAGCCGCGGGCAACGCCGACAATCCCAACGGCAACAGCTTGGCGATGGTGTCCCGGCAAAACATCTACAGCAACGCCGCGCCCACCGTGAACATGAGCGCCAACGCCATCGCCACCACGGCCAACGCCACCACCACCATCGCGCCGAGCGGCGGCGGACAACCCATCGAGAATCGGTCACCTTATCTTGGCATCACCTACTGCGTCGCGGTGGAAGGCATCTTCCCTTCGCGCAATTAATCCATGCTCCTCGCGCGCGTCGCCGAGCAATCCCGCTCAGCGGCCCGCGCGCGAAAACACTTATCCGCTGCCGCATCCATGCACGTCTGCGCTCTAAAAACGCCGGCGTGCATGCAATGTAATACGGATGTTTAATGGATATCCTACGACTTGCCTATCCGCGGCAAACCGCAGTGCATCAGCTCAGAAAAATAAACGCGCCAGCTCGGCGCCGGGATCGGCGGCGCGCATAAAAGCTTCGCCCACCAAAAAGGCATTGACTTGATGACCGCGCAGCAAAGCCACGTCATCACGACTATGAATACCGCTTTCGGTGATGACGATACGGTCGGGGGGGATTCGATTGAGTAACTCGAGAGTGACAGCCAGATGGGTCTCGAAGTTACGCAGATTACGATTGTTAATGCCGATGAGCGGCGTCGCCAGCCGCAACGCGCGCTCAAGCTCGGCCGCATCGTGCACTTCCACCAGCACCGCCATATTCAATTCAGCGGCTAGCTGCGTCAACTCAGCCAGTTCAGCATCGCTCAAGGCTGCGACGATGAGCAAAATGCAGTCGGCGCCGATCGCCCGCGCCTCGTACACCTGATAAGAATCGATGATGAAATCCTTGCGCAACACCGGCAGCTCGCAAGCGGCACGTGCCTGTTGCAAATACAACTCGCTGCCTTGAAAAAAATCCCGGTCGGTGAGCACCGACAGGCAGGCCGCGCCATGTTGCGCATAACTGCGCGCGATCACGGCGGGATCGAAATCTTCGCGCAATATCCCTTTGCTGGGCGAAGCTTTTTTGATCTCGGCAATCACCGCCGGCCTATCCGCCGCTAACATATTACGCAGTGCGCCGGTAAAATCCCGCGGCGCCGCTAACGCCGCCGCTTGCGCGCGCAAAGCATGCAGCGGTACCCGCCCGCTGCGCTCGGCGATCTCTTCGCTCTTGCGCCGCAATATTTTCTTGAGGATGTCGGGAGTATCAGTCATGGTGTTCGTTATTTGCATCTCGCTCAAATTAAACCTTCGCACCGGCCGCCGCGTTTAATCCACCTTTGAAAAATCCGATTAGCGGGCACTGAAGCTTTTCTCTCCACACTAAGCTCGATTTTTCTTGGCGGCCTTGGCGTCTTGGCTGTGCAAAATAAATTTTCTATGTTTTAAACTCGTCAGTCAGCTTCACCAACGCCGCCAATTTCTGCCGCGCCGCGCCGCTGATGATCGCCTCGCGCGCCTTGACCACTCCCGCCGCCAAACTCTCTGCAAGACCCGCGGCGTAAATCGCCGCGCCGGCATTGAGGCCGACAATATCGCGGGCCGGGCCGGACTCGCCGTTCAACACGCTATGCAGCATGACCAGACTCTGCTGCGCGTCGTCCACTACCAACGCGGCAAGGTCGCTACGCGCTATGCCGAACTGCTCCGGTGTCAAGGTCATCCGGCTGATATGGCCGTCCTTGAGCTCGGCAAGCTGGGTCGGCGCGCTGATACTGATCTCGTCGATGCCGTCTTCACCATGCACCACCAGCACGTGACGGCTGCCCAAACGCTGCAACACCTGCGCGAGCGGCTCCAGCCATTGCGCGCTGAACACGCCGACCACTTGATTGGGTGCGCCGGCCGGATTGGTGAGCGGTCCGAGTAGATTAAACACGGTGCGCACCCCCATTTCGCGGCGCGGACCGATCGCATGCTTCATCGCACCGTGATGCAGCGGCGCGAACATGAAGCCCACTCCCACTTCGCGCACGCAATGCGCGACCTGCGCGGAAGTCAGATTCAAATTCACACCCGCCGCCTCCAAGACATCGGCGCTGCCGGAGCGGCTCGACACCGAACGGTTGCCGTGTTTGGCCACCTGCGCGCCGGCCGCCGCCGCGACGAAGGCGCTGCAAGTCGAGACATTGAAGGTGCCGCGCGCGTCACCGCCGGTGCCGCAGGTATCCACCACATGCTCGCCGTTCACCTCGACCCGGCTCGCCAATTCACGCATCACTTGCGCGGCGGCGGTGATTTCGTCGACGGTTTCGCCTTTCATGCGCAAACCGACGAGAAAACCGCCGATCTGCGCGGGGGTGGCGCCGCCGGTCATGATGGCGCGCATCACCTCGGTCATTTCCTCGGCGGAGAGATCACGGCGCTCGGTGACGGCGCGGATGGCGGCGGGCATATCCATGATTACAAGTTACAAGCGCCGAGCGGCAAAGAGCAAGATAAAAAAGAAGACTGGCGGATTTTTCTTGCTACTTACCGCTTGCTGCTTTGGCCTCCAAGAAGTTCTTCAACATCGCGTGTCCGTGCTGGGTGAGTATCGACTCGGGATGGAATTGCACCCCTTCCACCGCGAACTCGCGATGGCGCACGCCCATGATCTCGTCGCGCTCGTCGCGCTCGTTTTGCGTCCAGGCGGTCACTTCCAAGCAATCCGGTACTGTAGCCTGTTCGATGATCAGCGAATGGTAACGCGTCGCCTCGAACGGATTAGGCAAGCCCTTGAACACACCTTGACCGGCGTGATAAATCGGCGAAGTCTTGCCGTGCATCACCTGCCGTGCGTGAACTATCTTGCCGCCGAAGGCCTGGCCGATGGCCTGGTGTCCGAGACACACGCCCAACAGCGGAATCTTGCCGATGAAATGCCGCAAGGCGGCGATCGAGACCCCCGCTTCATTGGGTGTGCACGGTCCGGGCGAAATTACGATGTGAGCGGGCTTGAGCCGCGCGATCTCTTCGATCGTGATCTGATCGTTGCGGTACACCCGCACATCGGCGCCGAGCTCACCCAGATATTGCACCAGGTTGTAAGTGAACGAATCGTAGTTATCGATCATCAGCAACATAACATCACCCTGCCGCCGTGCCGTTATCCAAACCGGCCTCCGCCATCGCCACCGCGCGGAAGATGGCGCGGCCTTTGTTCATGGTTTCTTCCCATTCGCTGGCCGGCACGGAGTCGGCGACGATGCCGGCGCCGGCTTGAATATGCAAAGCGCCGTCCTTGATCACGGCGGTGCGGATCGCGATCGCGGTATCCATATTGCCGTTCCAGCCCAGATAGCCGACCGCGCCGCCGTAGATGCCGCGTTTCACCGGCTCGAGTTCGTCGATGATTTCCATGGCGCGAATTTTCGGCGCACCGCTCAAGGTGCCGGCCGGAAACGTAGCGCGCAGCGCGGCGATGGCGCCGGTACCGGCGCGGAGACGGCCGGTAACGTTGGAGACGATGTGCATGACGTGCGAATAACGTTCCACCGCCATGCGCTCGGTGACCGCCACGCTGCCGATGTCGGCGACGCGGCCGACGTCGTTGCGGCCAAGATCGATCAGCATCAAATGCTCGGCGCGCTCTTTGGGATCGGCGAGCAAGTCTCGCTCGAGCGCGAGATCCTCGGCCTCATCGGCGCCGCGCTTGCGCGTACCGGCGATCGGCCGCACCGTAACCATGCCGTTCTCGACATGCACCAGAATTTCCGGCGACGAACCGACCACGTGAAATTCGCCGAGATTAAAATAAAACAAATACGGCGAAGGATTGAGGCTGCGCAGCGCACGATAGAGATCGAGCGGCGCGGCGGCGAACGGTATCGACAGGCGCTGCGATAACACCACCTGCATCACGTCGCCGTCGATAATGTAGTCCTTGACACGTTCGACCGCCGCCTCGAAGCCTTGCCGCGTGAAGCCGGACACGAAATCGGCCTCGGTGTGCACCTCGCCGGCAGGTCCACCGCGTCCATACAAGGTGGTCGCCCGTTGCATGCGTCCCACCAACTCATCGAGACGTGATTGCGCCTGCGCATAAGCGCCCGCCGCCGCGGGATCGGCATGCACCACCACGTAAAGTTTGCCGCGCAAATTATCGAACACCACCACTTCATCGGAGATCAACAGCAGGATGTCCGGTGTATTCAAGGCGTCGGGATTGGGGCACTCGGCGAGGCGCGATTCGACATAGCGCACCGTGTCGTAACCGAAATAGCCGACCAGGCCGCCGGTAAAGCGCGGCAGACCCGCCAGCTCCGGCACGCGCTGCCGCGCATGAAAGTCCTCGATCCAGGCCAGCGGATCATTCACGGTGACCTGTTGCTGCACGCTCGCATCATGGTAGACCCGCAGTTCATTGCCGTGCACTTCGATACGTTTGCGGCAGGGCAAACCGATGATGGAATAGCGCCCCCATTTTTCGCCGCCCTGCACCGATTCCAGCAAATAGGAATATGGGGCATCGGCAAGCTTGAGATAACTGCTGAGCGGGGTGTCGAGGTCGGCCAGCACCTCGCGCATCACGGGGATGCGATTGTAACCCTGCTCGGCCAGGGTGCGGAATTGTTCAGGAGTCATGTTCATGGTTCTCGAAACGGTGGCGACAAAAAACTTCGCGGCACGGCGCGTTCATCCGCGCCATCGGCCCCGCCATCCCGCCGACACCGTTTCGAATTTCACGAACATGGGCTTTATGCCGACTTTTCCAAGAGGCTAGACAATTCAGCCAGCGAATCGATCACCGCGTCTGGTCGGGCCTCGCGGATATCGACGCCGTGGTTGTAACCGTAAGTCAGGCAGACGATTTGGAATCCGGCGCCGCGCGCCGCCTGCACGTCGCTGATGGAATCGCCCACCATCAAAGCCTGATCCGCGGCGACATTGAAAAATTTCGCCGCGTGCAGCAAAGGCGCGGGATCGGGTTTTTTTACCGGCAAGGTGTCGCCGCTCACCACGATCTGGAAATAATCGTAGACGCCCAAATCCTTCAGCAAGGGCACGGTGAACGCCTCGGCCTTGTTGGTGATGCAGCCCAATCTGTAACCTGCGCTGCGCAGAAAATCCAAACCTTCCTTCACGCCCGGATAAAGCTGACTGCGTTTGGAGACGTTGTCTTTATACAAGGCCATGAATACCGGCAGAGCGCGCTGAAATTCGGCGGCATCCGGTTCGCCGTCGAGTTGATCGAGCAGGGCGCGTTTCACCAAGCGCTCCACGCCGTTGCCCACCCAGTGCCGCACCCGCCCCTCGCCGCGCACCGGCTGACCCAACACCGCCATCATTTCGTCCACGCAATAAGCCAGGTCGGGCACGCTGTCCACCAGCGTGCCGTCGAGGTC
>CAKKSB010000059.1:0-906 GCA_919903055.1 Gammaproteobacteria bacterium
TTCGCCGGCGTGATGGGCGCTCCCATCTGCACCGGCGTCGCCGCGCCGAGATTGGTAGCCGGCGCCATGGCCGCGTAATGACTGGCATAAAGAATATACGTGCCGGCGCTGGCGGCGCGCGCGCCCGGCGGCGCGACATAGGTTGCCACGGGCACCGGCGAAGCGATGAGGTCTTGGATGATGGCGCGCATCGCGACATCCAATCCGCTGGGCGTATCCAGCCGCAGTATCACCAACTCCACACCGCCGTCGGCGGCCCGTTGCAGGTTGCGTTGAATATAATCGCGTGTCGCCGGGCCGATCACGCCGGTGACTTGTAACAATACGGCGCGCGCGGCGGCGTCCTGCCCTACCGAGCAGAGCGGCCAGCACCAAGCCAAGATGGACATCCACATCGCGAAGCGTCGCATCGGTCATGTCCTCCACCATATGGACGGTATAGCACAAGCAACCGGACTTGCCCAACAAGGCCGCGCGCCCTGCCTTCCGTTGTGAAGCGGAGCCGAACTTGTTAAATTCAACCCCTCTCATCGCGACGGAAACCGCAGTTATCATGGATGCTCAAACCACCCAGCCCCCCGCGAAAGCCGCCGTCGGCGCCACCATTTTAATCGGCGTCGCCCTGCTTGCCCTGTTACTGGGCGTTTATCAGTGGTATGAGCTGTATGAAATGCGCACCAGCGGCGCCAGCCCCGGGTGCGCCGTATCTGAAAAGCTCGATTGCGCCGCGGTGTGGACCTCGCCGCTGGCCACCGCCGTGCACGGTTACACCGGCTTGCCTTTCGCGGCCTGGGGCGTGGCCTGGGGCGCGCTGCTGTTGATCCTCGCCGTGCAATTGAAATCGCGGCAGCGGCGGCAAACACCCACCACGGAAATCGTGCTTGCCCTGCGCCTGATCACCGGTGT
>CAKKSB010000059.1:916-10908 GCA_919903055.1 Gammaproteobacteria bacterium
CCGGTGTCGGCGGCTTACTCTCCATCGGCTTGCTGATCTACAGCATCACCCTCGGCGTATTCTGCCCCACTTGCCTGTTGTTCTACGTTTTCGTCGCCATCAGCGCTTACCTCGCCTTCGCCCGCCTGCGTCCGGAGCAGCCGGCCTGGTTGCGCGCCGCGCTGCATGACCTCGGCTTGTTACTGATCGTGGTGGCCGTGTTGTTATACCCCGGCCTGCAAACGCCCAAACAAGATTTGGCGGCGGCCACGCTCGCCAAACTCGTCGCGTCGTCTCCCGGCCACCACGACGTCGACTTGTCGCAAGACCCGCTGGCCAAATTTCTGCAAGACTTGGAACCGCAAGTGCAGCAAATCGTCAGCGACGCGCGCGCCCTGTACCGCACCGCGCGTTTCATCGAATCGCCGGTGGACATCGAACGGGTGGTCTCCGGCAATCCGAAGGCGCCGGTGCATCTCATCGATTGGGTGGATATCCGCTGCCCGCACTGCCGCAATCTCGATGAAGCGCTCAATGAAATCCGCGGCGTCACCCCCGACACCAGTTGGACCGAGGAATCCCGCCATTTTCCCTTGGACAGCGAGTGCAACCGCGGCGTCTCTCATAGCGACGGCAGCGGCGTGGCCTGCCTGAGCGCGAAGCTGCTCATCTGCCTGGCCGGATCGCCCAAAGGCAATCTGGTCCGCACCGCTCTCTTCAACGACCAACGCAAACTCACCACCGGACGCGTCTGGGAAATCGCCGCGGAGGATCAGACGCAACGCGCCTCCCTGGAAAAATGCCTCGCTTCCCCGGAAACCGCCGCCGCTTTGCGGCGCGACATCGAGCGCGCCAGACAACACGGTATCGAAGGCACGCCGCTGCTGGTGATCAACGGCCGGCAGGCTCCCGCTTTTCCGCCGTTCATTTTCGCCATGATCATCGCCGCGGGCGACAGCAACGCGGCGGGGTTCCGGGTGCTGCCGCCGCCCCGCCCCGAAGTCCTGGCCCGCTGACCATGACCGCCGCCGGCCCACCGCCCGTTAGTTGCGCCGCTCCCGAGGCGACACACGTTCTCACCGTGGATGAGGCGCGACAACGCATTTTAAATTTGCTGCCGCCGTTGACCGAACGGGAAACCGTCGGCCTTTACGACAGCCTCGGCCGCATCACCGCCCACGCCGTGCGGGCGCCGCGCGATGTGCCGCCGTTCGATAACTCGGCGATGGACGGCTATGCGCTGCGTGGCGCCGACATCCCCGCCGAAGGCCAACGCGAATTGCGCATTGTCGGCACCGTCCTGGCGGGTAAGCCGTACGACCGCCTAGTCGACGCCGGCGCATGCGTGCGCATCATGACCGGCGGCGTCCTGCCCGAAGGCACCGATAGCGTGATCATGCAGGAAGACGTGATCCGCCTCGACGACATCGCGGTGGTCGGCGCCGGCCATAAAACCGGCAATCATGTCCGCCATGCCGGTGAAGACATCGCCCAACACGATCTGGTCATCAGCGCCGGCAAACGCCTCGGTCCCGCCGATCTCGGCGTGCTCGCCTCGCTGGGCTTCACTCATTGCGAGGTAGTGCGCCGCCCGCGCGTGGCGTATTTCTCCACCGGCGACGAACTGCGTCCGGTGGGCGAACCGCTCTCCACCGGCTGCCTCTACGATAGCAGCCGCTATACCCTGTACGGCCTGCTCCATCAATTGGGCGTCATGCCCATCGACCTCGGCATCGTGCCCGATCAACGCCAGGCGCTGCGCGACACCTTGCTGCGCGCCGCGGCGGAAGCCGATGTCATCATTTCCACCGGCGGCGTCTCGGTGGGCGAAGCCGATTTCGTGCGCGACACCTTGGGCGCGGTGGGTGAAATTCATTTTTGGCGGGTCGGCATGAAACCGGGACGGCCCTTCGCCTTCGGCCGCATCGAGCAAGCCTGGTTTTTCGGCCTGCCGGGCAACCCGGTGTCCACCATGGTGACCTTCCTGCAATTCGTGCAGCCCGCCTTGCGTCACCTGATGGGTGAACAGCGCGCTCACGGTCATCGCCTCCGCGTGCCCTGCATTACCACGCTCAAAAAAGCGCCGGGCAGAATGGAATTTCAGCGCGGTATACTGGAAAGCACCGCCGACGGCCACGCGGTGGTACGCAGCACCGGCGCGCAAGGTTCAGCGATCTTGAGCTCGATGAGCAAGGCCAACTGCTTCATCGTGCTGCCCGCGGAATGCGGCGATCTCCCCGCCGGTTCCCTGGTCGAGATACAAGTCTTCACGTTGTTATAAGCGCGATTGCGGGCTACAACCGTAGCTAGCAAATTTCTCGCGCTTAATCACCGTCCCATCAAAGTGCCAGATATCGTCTTCTTAGATCGAGATGCTGATCTGCTTCGCGCATCGCTCCGGACGCCAACCAAACTTGCAAACTTATGTAAAAATTACTTCGCGAATTCAGCCGCAAAATTACGTCTCTCAAAAAATATCGCCGCTTCATTCATTTGAGTGACGCCGATTTCCGCCAGGCATGGAATAAATTTTGCTCTTGGCTAAACGCCCACCGTGGCCGCGCGTCGTGCCGCGACTTACCATCTGATTACCCGATCATACGATGCATCAACCGCCACAAGGAGTGTAGGTATGTTCACATTGCTGCGCTACGCCACCGCGTTGACCCTTCTGTCCTGCTGGTCGCTAACGGCCACCGCCGGCGAGGATGCCCAAACCTATTTGCCGGTGATTTCCGACAAACCCTTCAAGGACGTCATGGCCGAAGATAAAGCCGATAAATCCAAGGTCATGAAAAAACAGAGCGGCCTATTGGAAAAACGTTACGATTTACGCGACCGGCCGTTAGGGCAGGCGAAAATGTCCGGCGGACGTAAAGCCGTGCAGGACGGCGTCCGCGTAAAACTTCCGAACGGTTTGACCTGGGATCGCTTAACCCATATGACGCCCCAGGAAATCCGCGACCAAGGCCTGTTTCCCGAAGGCTTTCTACCGCTGCCTCACGTCAAACATGCGGTAGGCGGCATGGTCTTTCCGAAAAACGAGATCAAAACGATCAAGGATCTCGAAGGACGTTCCTTGGAACGCTTCGATGTCGATTTCGATCTGCCGGAACAATTCACGCCTGAATTTCCGCCGCCAATTTTTCTCACCACCCGCCCTGAATTGGGCGATGTCTCGCAAGGCAAACTGCTTTCGATCGATAATTATTTCGATTTGATGCTGGGTATTCTGACCCCGGTTCAAATAGAAGGCCTACGATTATTGTTGACCCCGTTTCCTCAACAACAATTCAATCAGACCGGCGACCGCAAAGTCGAAAGGCCGAGCCTGGGCGTGGCGTGTCTGGATTGTCATGCCAATGGGCATAGCAATGCCGCCTTTCATCTCAACCCGGACAACCGGCCGCAAGCGGCCCGCTTCCGCATCGACACGGTCAGTTTGCGCGGCATGTTCAACCAGCAGATCCACGGTTCCAAACGCTCAATCCGATCGGTGGAAGATTTTACCGAGTTTGAACAGCGCACGGCTTATTTCGACGGCGATCAAGTGACCGCGCAAAAAAAGGGCGTGCACCTGCCTAACCGGCCCGATCAAGTCGCACTGATGGCGCAGATGCAAAACATCCTCGACTTCCCGCCCGCGCCCAAGCTGGATGTGTTCGGCAAACTGGATTTGATGAAGGCCGATGCGCGGGAACTCAAAGGCCAGGAATTATTCTTCGGCAAAGGACGCTGCGCGGAGTGTCACACGCCTCCCGCGTATCTCGATAACAAAATGCATGACCTCAAAGTCGAACGTTTTTACAAGGACCAAACCATCAATGGCCAGCGCCTCCACGCCGAAGGACCGATCAAGACTTTCACCTTGCGTGGCATCAAGGATTCGCCGCCCTATCTCCATGACGGCCGGTTGCTCACGCTGGCGGATACCGTGGAGTTTTTCAATCTGGTGCTCGGCCTCGGCCTGACATCCGAAGAAAAAGAAACGCTGGTGGCGTTTATGCTGACCTTGTAAAAAGCGTTACCAAACGGTTCTCATGCGCCGGCGGACGGTGGATGTACTTTAGGGAGCACATCCACCGTTTCATTAACATATCGCCGACGATGCATTACAGCCGGCCCGCTTGCCGGCGCTATGTCTCGGCATCCAGCTCCATTAAAAGTTTTTCCAAGTCCTGCAGGCGCACCGGCTTTACCAAATGCCCATCACACCCCGCCTGGCGCGAAGCGGTACGGTCGTTTTCCTGGCCCCATCCGGTCAGGGCGACGATCATCATAGTCGTCCCCCAGGGCTGGGCGCGAATGCGGCGGGTCGCCTCCCGTCCATCGAGCCGCGGCATGCCGATATCCATCAAAATCAAATGGGGCTGGAACTGCTCGGCGGTAGCGATGGCCGCGAGTCCGTCAAAGGCGATACGCAGATCATGGCCCATCATTTCCAGCAACATCGCCATCGATTGCGCGGCGTCCTGATTGTCGTCCACCACCAAGATGCGTCTTTTACCGCTCGCCGTCGCTTGCTTAACGGGAGCGGCGGGCAACGTTTCTTCGGCCTCGCCGTTAAGCACGGGCAGTTTGACCGTGAAACGGCTGCCTTTGCCTATGCCGTCACTTTCCGCGTGGATGCTACCGCCATGCATTTCAGCTAAGGTTTTAGCCAGCGCGAGCCCGATGCCCAAGCCCTGCGCTTGTTCATGGCGTTTACCCGCCTCCTCGGCCTGGGAAAACAATTCAAAGATGAGCGGGAAGGCCCGCGGATCGATACCTATGCCGGTATCGCTCACTGAAATTTCCACTTCGCCGCCGGCCAGGCGGGCGGTCAGCCAGAGCTTGCCGCCGGGTTCAGTGTATTTGGCGCTATTGGTAAGCAGGTTGGAAAAAATTTGCGCGAGCCGCATCAAATCGCCGTCGAGGAACACCGGGGTTTCCGGCATTGATACGCTGAGCTGGTGCCCTCTCGCCGCACTGAGCGGCTGCACCGCCTCCACGGCGGCGGCCACCACGTGATCCAACGACACCCGCGAACGCTGCAAGGTCAGTTTGTTTTGGCGTATACGCGCGGCATCCAGCAAATCATCGATGAGCCGCACCAGATAGGAAAATTGGCGGTCCATCATATCCTGGAGTCGGCGGATCGTCGCCGGATCGTCACCGGTAGTCCGCAACAATTCCAGGCCATTGCGCAAGGGCGCGAGAGGATTACGCAACTCATGGGCGAGCAGCGCGAGGAATTCATCCTTGCGGCGATCGGAATCCCGCAATTCCAATTCGACGCGCTTGGCTTCGGTGACATCGCGCGTCGTGCCGGCCACCGCCTCCACCCGTCCATCATCCGCGAACACCGGCACGAAAATGTAATCATACAAGCGGCTGCCGTGGGTTCCGGTGAACGGGACCACACCGCGTATCGGCCGCCGCGTCGCGATGACCTGCTCGATTTCCCGGTCATGCATCGCCGCGTGATCCGGCGGGTAACCGAGCTCAAGGCAATTCTTGCCTATCGCTTCGTTCCAGGTGCGTCCCCACATGGTGAGCAAGGCTTGATTGGCGTAAGTAAAGCGATGGTTTAAATCGAATACGTAAATCAGGTCCGGCGTATTCGACAATATCGTTTCATATAAACGTAAACGTTGTTCCGGATCAACCAGGGTTTTCGCGAACAAATGAGCCGGTCCGTGGCTGCTTGCATCGTGCGAGGATTCATCGATAGTCCCTTCGCCCATGACCCCTCCTTTACTCACCGATTGGCATGATGTATTGACAATAAGCATCGCCAAGATATGACTCGATTCGAGATCTGATTTTCCGTCCCAACCGTCTTAATTCCAGGCGGTCGCGGCTCGCTAGTGTAGCTGAGGGATTTCCACAAGGCGAGCAACCGAATTATTTGACGATCGGCTTTATCGGCCGGCCAACGGCATGATTCAGACATCGCCATAACTGTCAATCGCCGCACCAGGCGCGCGCTGGGATGAGATCATTCGTAGCTTGACGCCGCGAGCACGGCTACTGAAAAACTGTACTTCATACACATCTATTTCACTTCGCGGAAACGCGAATCCGGCGATTCCGCCGCGGCGGCCGACCTTAATTGACAGCGTATGAAATAACGACGAGCATGTCGGTACGCGAAATTCAGCTCCACGCCGCCCCACGCATGCGCATACGCAAACTCATCAGCTTCATCCTCCTGCTGGCCACGTCGCTCGCGAGCCACGCCTCTTCAGTGGCCGACTCTTACGCGGCCATGGATATCACCCCGGCTGCATCTCCGCGGCCGGCTCCAAGTTTTGTTTTGACCGATCTGCATGGTGTTGAAACAGGCTTGGCGGATTTGAAAGGCAAAGTGATCTTGCTCAACTTCTGGGCAACCTGGTGCGAACCCTGCCGCAAAGAAATGCCGGATCTGGAAACGCTGTGGCGAACATACCGGGATCGAGGATTGGTGGTGTTGGCGGTATCCGAGGACGGCGGCGATATTCGATCGGTGACCCGCTTCGTGGCCAAGCACCGGTTGAGTTATCCCGTGTTAGTGGATAATGACGGTAAGCTGGCAAGCCGTTACCAAGTCTCCGGTTTGCCGGTGACCTATTTGATCGACCGGCAGGGCAACATCGCCGCCAGCGCGCTGGGTATTAAGAACTGGGCCGGCGCCGAGGCCGGCGCGCTGATCGAGCATCTCCTGGAGAAATAACCATAGGCGCTCGCGCGGCATTGCCGCATCTATCGGACCGCGCGGGAATCACGCCCTTGAAACAGGGCTCGAATAAACGCTCTATTGATACCTTACTGCGCTATGTTCGCCGGCAGTTCGCCCAAACCATGGGAATAGATATGTAGCGAAGCGGCAATATTGTCCAACACCTTCTGACGTTCAGCGATATCGCTGACCAGTAGCGTGATATCCACGTCCTGCAGCCAGTCGCCGTAGGCGATGCCGACGGCGATGTACGCCTCACGCAGATCGGCGTTGATTTCCAAAGGACGATCGAAATCCAGCGTCCGCACCGCCGGTTCGTTTAAGGCGTCATCATCGGCATCGACTTTGACGCGGCGGATACATTCACCAACGCCATCGACCTCGGCGCAATAATCGGCCTTGATCGAAAAGATCCTGCCGGCGAGATCCGGCACTTCGGGCGAAGTGGTAGGGTCGTCGTTCGAAGCGGTGGCGAAGACCGGCTTACCGTAGGCATCACCCGCCAAGCGCACCAGCGATACCCGTAATCCGCAGTAGCGGCCCGGCGCCACCGCGGCATCGCCCAGCGGCAGGATGAATCCGTCCTGGGTGACGATGTCGATCACATTGGGTTTATCCAGGGCACGTCCGCCCACCGGCTCGGTGCCGTGCCCAGCGTGCGCCTCCGCCGTGCCGATCAAGGTATCCAACACCCGGCGCGGCAATTGCGTCAGACTCGTACACGGTATCAGCTCCAGCCGGTCGAGCACCGCGTAAGCCCGGTAGAGGGAAAGGAACCGGCCGTTTTTATCGCGTATATCGTGATGTTCGAGCTGAGCCTGATCGTAGCCGCCGTGCACCGCCGCGCTGTTTTGCACGCCCGTCGCGTCGAGCGGCACGCCGCCCGGTAGGGTTTCACCGTGCACCTCGGCGAAATGAAGAACCAAACCGGATTGCACCGTGTTCTCATCGCCACCTGGACAACCGGTCAGCGCGAGTGCGCTGATGAACAGCAGCGCATAAACGCCCCGGCGTTTAAAAATCATAAGCTACTCCCACCCGTACCACGGTGTCCTCTTCCTGCAATCCATGTAGATTTTCGATAGCGGGAATTTGCAGACTGGCGTTGACGACTAAATCTTCGACCGGTGTCCACGCAATGCCCGGACTCGCCATGATCAGCACACCGCCGGAATCGGCATCGGTCACGCCGCGGTATTGGTCCTGCTGTTTCCAACGTCCGTCCAGGCTGAATTGCAACGCTAAACGCTGATGCAGCGCATATTGGGTGTGGCCGGTGAGCAAGACCACGTCGCCGGCTCGATAAGCTTGATAACCGTCGTTCACCGCGTGCTGAAAGACCGCGCTCGTGTAAAAAAACCATGGCATACGATAATGGCCATACCAGGCGCCGACACTCGGAATGGTCGCGCCGGCGCCCGGCTGCGCGTCGAAATCAATCGGTACGCCGTTGCTCCGCTGCTCGGAAGAGGTCGGCAAACGCACGCCGAACTGCAAACCCCAGAGATTCCGCACCGGAAAACCCCCGCTCTCGCCGATGAACCAGCGCGCGGATAAATCGAGATCGCCGACGCCGCTACCTTGCTGGCGGGAGAGATCGAAACGCCGCACCTGCTTGGTGACCAGCGGCAGACTGGCGGCGATCATCCAAGTCTTGCTCGGCGCATAACTGAAACTATAGATGAAGCGCTGCTCGTCGATCTCATGCGCGCTCACCGCGGGCACACCGACTTTTTCACTGCGCTCGAGATAATCGACACTCGCGCGCATCCGGCCGGCGAAGGGTTTTTCAGTACCCATGGTGGTGATGGTTGGATCACCGCAAAGACAGGTTGCGCAAGCAAAAACAGCTTGCGTCGGCAGCAAGGCGCTCGCGGCGAAGCCGATAACGATAAAGCGGCGCGGCATGACATCCACCTGGTTTTTTATTAATGAATCCGATTAAGCCCGGCCCGCGGCTGCGTATCTCCCACGGAGATAGAGCGGGCGGAGCACGCATTATCGTCGTACCGGTCCCGCTTGAAAATGCGACATGTTGTCGCAGCCTGGCCATTAATCGGCGGAAAATCGCGAAGTATATTCATGTCATCGCGCGCTGCGACAACATGTCGCATTCCAAGCCTGACCGCGCTTGGATACGCTGCTGGGCTTCATAACCAACCTAGCAGGGGTAAACCAGATGAAATTTCCGATCGCCTTCATTCCAGCGGTGGCGCTACTGTTCGCAAGCACGCACTCTGCCGAAGCTCATGTGACTTTCGTCGCGAACAATGCTTACGCCGGCAAGAGCTATATCGCCACCGCCAATATTCCCCACGGTTGCACCGATCTCAATGGTACCGCGTACGATACCGTCAAGATCGAAATCGACATTCCCGCGGGTTTTACCGGCACGCGGCCGCAGGATTCGACCTTCGGTCCGGTCGTTATCGAGAAAGACGGCAACGGCAACGTCAGCAAATTGATATGGACCAAAACGGCGGCGGCCCTGACGGAAGACAGCCATTTTTATCAGGTCAGCTTCAGAGGGACCTTGCCGAACACCCCGCTGCAAGCGCTGGACTTCGTCACCACCCAGACCTGCGGCGGCAATACCACCAAAATCTGGGAAGGCGCCGACGTGCCCAAACTCCGCATTCTGCCCGTACGCGCCGCGGGTTGGAATAAATACACCGCCCAGACCACGATCGACGAAGCCACCATCAAAGCGTTCTTCGCCGATGCTTACATCGTCTGGTCCAACGGCGCCTCTTACAGCGCCAACGCCGTGACCGCGGGTCTGATCACCAACAAGTTGACCACGATTCCGCTCGGCGCGGAATTCTGGGTCAAATATTGATCGAAGGAGACAGCCATGACTCGAAGCCTTTTAATCGCCTTGTTGGGCGTAGTGCTGACGGCGTGCAACGGTTCGCAGGATACGACATCCGGCGATAGCAACGTCCCGAGCGGGACCGGCAGCAACGGCAATCCAACCACGTCCGACCCCACCGGTTCCAATCCAACCGCCTTCGATCCGACCGCCATGATTTTGGACGCGCCGCCCAGCGACGGCAAATTACCCGCCGAACTGACGCCTCCCGTCTGACCAGCGCAGGTGGACTCGAGATGAACCGGGTCCATCCCCCTTCACCGCGGCTTCACATTGCTAGCGCCGTCAAAGCTTACCCAAAGTGAACGCCGCGTATCCGAGCTTCACGGCCGTATGCCCCCTGTAGGAACACCAACGCCGCAACGGCTTTTTAAGCAATGCCGTTTGCGAACTTTAGCGGGCTGGCGTCATCGGTGTACTTCAACCGGCGTTACGTAG
>CAKKSB010000060.1 GCA_919903055.1 Gammaproteobacteria bacterium
ACCCAAGGTCAGATGCAGTTGCGCGAGCGGCGTGAAGGTATCGTAAAGATAGAGATTGTAGTCTTCGCGATCGCCGCTGCTGTCCTCGATGGGGAAGATGAAGCCGTCGAAATCGAAGGTCAACAGCGTGCGTTCTCGCTGTTCGGCCCGACCCGCGCCGAGCGTTACGTTGTGTGACTTCAACTGCATGAGGCCTTGCAGTTCGGCGTTGTAACCTTCGGTCAGTGCGCTGAAGTCGGTGGGGGACGAGGTGTCGTGCCGGTCCTGGCGGTCGTAAATGATCGAGCCGAGCAAGATGTGGCGGGTCGAGAAGGCGTGGCGCAAGCCCGCCCGTACGGATTCCTGATTGAAGTCCTGCCGCAATAAGGCGTCGAAATTATCGGCGCCGAAGCGTTGCGCGACGTCGCCGCCCTCGATGTCCCGGCGCCGCCACTCGAGTTGCGCGCTGGTGCTGTTGCTCACATCGTATTGCAGAAAGGCGTTGTGGATGTTTTGTTCGAAATCGTTATTGTCGCGATAACCGTCGCTGCTGTAATGCAACTGGCCGACGCTGGCCGCTAAATTGCGGTAATTGCCGAACACCACCGCTTCGTCGCCCCAGGTGTCGTCGCTGCCGCCGCTGAGGTTGGCTTGCAGGGCCAGCCGGTCCTGCACGAACAGCGGTGTGAATTCGTTGAACGCGGCGCGGGTCGGTCCCGATCCTTCCAAAACGAACAGGCTGGTTTCCGCCGCGCTGGGGCTGACGGGCCGGGCGGTGATCGGTTGCAGCAACTGCGCTTGCAGCACTTCGCTGACCCGCGCCACTTCATGACGCGGCAAGCCGGTGTAGGAATCGGCGAGGAAACGGTGCGCGGAATGATTGGTCGGATCGGCGGCAAGGGATTTCCAGCCTTCCACCAAGGCCAGTTGTTGAAAGCCGAGGTCGCCGTAGATGCGCGCCAGACTGGCGCCGCGGGCGGCGGCGTCGCTGTCGAGCAGCAGCCGCGAGCGATAGACCGCGCGGTTGTCGTTGAGCGCGATAGAGGTTTGCAAATCCTGGAGGGCTTCGACCGGGCGGTTGGTGCTTTGCTTGAGTATCGCGTCGTAAAACCACGGGCTGGGATCGGCGGGGTCGAGCAAGCGGGCGGTGTCCCATTGCACGGTGGCGCGGCCGTCGCGTCCCTCCTCGAAATAGGCTTTGCCCAAATAACTGCGGACCAGGGCGTTGTCCGGATCGAGACTGGCGGCCAATTCCATATGGCGGCGGCCGCTGGCGACATGGCCCTCGCGCACGTCGATCAAACCGAGGCCGAGCCGCGGCAAGGGATCGCTGGGGTCGAAGCCGGCGGCGGTTTCAAAAGACCGCCGCGCCGCGCCGAGCTGCATGTCGTTGAGTTGCGCGTAGCCCAACACGCTTTGACTGCGCGCCGAACGCGGATTGAGGCGCGCCGCTTCTTGCGCGGCGGCGAGGGCCGCGTCGCGTTCGCCGAACATCAGTTGCAATTCGGCGAGCCGCGCCCAGGCCAGCGCGTTGCCAGGATCGAGTTCCACCGCCTGATGCGCCGCTGCGCGGGCGCGTTCCAATTCGAAGCGCGTCTGCCAGGCGTAGGATAAGGCGAGTCGCGGGCCGGGCGCGGCGGGCGCCGCGGCCGCCGCGCGGGTCGCCAATTCCAAACCGCGGTCTTTGTCATTTTGAGTGAGGGCGACGATGGCTTGCAGGGCGAGGGCATCGCCGCTGTCGGGAGCGAGCGTCAGCGCGCGGGCGAGGTCGGCGTCGGCCTCTTGCACGCGGCCGACGCCGAGCTGCAACGAAGCGCGATAAATGAAATAGCGGCTGTCATTGCTGTCGGCGCTCAGCGTGTCCAAAGCGGCCAACGCGCCGGTGGGATCACCTTCCTTGAGCCGGGCGAGGGAGCGGGTCAGCGGCTCCCGTGCCGCGAAATCCGCGGCGTTGAATTGCACCACCGCCGGATAATGCAGCGCCCATTGCAAACCCTCGCGCGGTCGCACCAGCACGCGCAGATCGGGCGCGGCCGCCACGCCGGCCACGGCGGACTGGCCATTGGTCAGCACTAATTTTCCTTGGTCGTTGGACGCCGCGACCCGGCCTTCATATACCACCACCGTGCCGTCTTGCTCGGTGCTCTTGACCAGAAATTCGGTGCCTTCGACGCCGGCGTTGACGTAAGGGGTGGAGACATTGAGCCGGCGCGGCACGCGGCTGATGAAATAACCGACGCCGCGTACCAGTTCCACCCACAAGCCGCCTTCTTCTTTCGGCGAGGTGAAATTCATGGTGCTGAGCGCGCCGAGACGCAGCACGGTGTGATTGCTCAACACCAGCGCGGCGCGGCTGTTGGCGCCGACGCGGATGCGGTCATTGGGACAAAAGATTTGCTTGGCCGCGCTGCCGCGCCACGGCTCGCCGCCGCCTTCGCTGATCTCGACTTGTCCTTCGGCGGAGGCGAGGTTCGCCACCGGCG
Source organism: Gammaproteobacteria bacterium (assembly GCA_919903055.1). Taxonomy (GTDB): domain Bacteria; phylum Pseudomonadota; class Gammaproteobacteria; order DRLM01; family DRLM01; genus CAKKSB01. The sequence continues at coordinate 2,463 of CAKKSB010000060.1, forward strand.
CGGCGCAGCGCGGCGTGTCGGCGTGGGTGATGAGCGGCGCGCCGCTCAACAACGCGACGGCAACGCCAAGAGTCAACCTGCGATATCCCATGGGGATCGGTCCTTCCTAACCATTTCGCACTTTAATATATGCCCGGCGGGCGCCGGGTCTGTGAGCTATTGCTGGCAAGTATAGTGAATATTCCCGGAGGCGCCTAACTCATTTGTGCTCCACGGTTAATACGCCTCGCCAGTCGGCGGGCGGCGACACTACATATTGTTCGCAACGCGCGGCGAAGTAGCGACTGGGACCGTCGTCGGGCGCTTCTTGACGTAAGCTCGCGAAGGCGGCGCGCGCCTCGCTCCACTGCCCCAGTCCGAAATGGTGCAAGGCTTGCGCGAAGCGCGCGATGAAGTCCCGTTGCGCGGCAGCGACGTCGCCGGCGCGGCCGATCAATTCGTGTACGACTACGCTCTGGCTTTTACCCGCCAGCAGGAACGCGCCCAGCGGCCGGGTGACGAAACCCTGCATGCCGGCCAGCGTATCGGCGGAGACCAGCACCGAGGTACCCAAGATTTTGTTGAGCGACTGAATGCGATTGGCGGTGTTGACGATGTCGCCCACCGCGCGGTACTCGAAGTGATCCAGCGCGCCGATGTTGCCCAGCACCATGTCGCCGCAGTGCAGGCCGATGCGGGTAGGCAGCGGCGGCCGGCTCGCCTGCCGGCAAAATTCACCGACCGCGGTTTGGATGTCGAGCGCGGCGGCGAGGGCCTTGGCGCATGACGAGGTGTCGGGCTGCGGCGACGGCCAGATGGCCAGCATGGCGTCGCCCACCACGTCGGAGATGATGCCTTGCCGTTCGCGCACCGGCTTGAAGAGGATTTGATAATAGTCGTTCATCAACACGCTCAAGGCGGCGGGTTGCAGAGTCTCGGCCAGGCTGGTGTAACAGGCCGCGTCGGTGGCGAGGCAAATGCCGAAAGTATGTTCACTCGGCGCGTGCACGCCGTCGCGATGCGCGAGCAAGCGGTCGACCACATGTTTGGGTACGAACTGGCCGAAGGTCTCCTGCAATTGCCGCCGCTGATGATGGCTCAGCCAGTAATGGCCGAACAGGCCGAGGAACAAGGCCAGCGGTGTTTGGATGAACAGCGGAATCACCAGCGGCACCCACAGGTCGTATATGTCGAACAGTTGCGCGGCGACCGCGTAATACCCACCGGCCAGCGCCAAGCCCGCGGCGATGGCGGCCGGCGCCGGCAGATGGCGGCAGACGAAGGTAATTAACCCGCCGTAAATTATCACCAGCAGCAACATGGCTAGCGTGGCGGGCGGGTGCAGGACTTCGCGATGGAGCAGGTTGGCGAAGGCGGTGGCGGCGATTTCCACGCCGCTCAAATCCAGGCCGTCTTCTTGCGAAAACACCGTATAAAAACCGTCGCGTTGCAGCGGCTGGCGCTGTTCGGCGAAACCGACGAACACCGCTTTGCCGGCGATACGCGCGGCCAGCGCGGCGGGATCGCCGTTGATGATCTCATCGTAGCGCAGTGTGGTGATGCTGCGCGGCGGACCGTAAAAATTGATGAAAGGCTGAGGATCGTTGCGATAGGCGTCGCGCAGCGCGGTAAGCGGCCGCGGCGCGCCGCTGTCTATGGTTCCGCCGAGCCGTTCGAGCAGCTCCGGCATGCCGCGCAGGCGGTCCAGCGCCGCCGCGCTCGACGTGTCGAGCAGAGTGATGAACGCCGCACCTTCGGCATTTCCCGCGCGGGCGAGAGCGCTACGCAGTGCGGGCAGGCTGTATTGTTCCAGCGTCGCCAGCGGCAGAGTCGGCATGCCGCCGGCGGAGTGTTGCAAAGTCCAAAAGTGATTGACCCGCGCCGGCACCTTGGGCAGGGCGAAGGGCGCCACCCGCGCGGCGGCCTCGGCGAATGACGGCACGGGCGGGATTACGCGTTCCAAGCCGGCGACCGGTCGCCGGTCGTCGTCCTGGAGCCGCACCGCCTCGCGCTCGAGGTAGGCGAACAGCACCACATTACCGGCACGGCGAATGGCCGCGCTTAAAGCCGCGTCGTCGGCGGCATCGCGCGGCTCCTTGAAGTGGATATCGAAAGTCACCGTGGCGGCGCCGGCGGCGCGGAGCTGATCGATCAGTCGGGCGTGTAGACGGCGCGGCCAGCGGGCGGGATCGTTGGCCACGTCCAGCGCGGCGGCGGCCTTATATTCGATAGGTACTACCACCACCTCGTCAGGCGCGGGGCGAGCGCCGCGCTCTTTAAATAAGAGCGCGAGTCCCGCCTCTTCTTCCAAATATTGGCCCAGCGGCAAAATCAGCACAACCACGCCCAACACCGCCACCAGCAGACTCAAAATGAGCGGCCGGAGCAGCGTGTTGAAATTCCAGAGGCGAGTCGTTGCCGGCATGGTGCGGAGATAGTACCAAGGTGGACGCGGATCGAACCGCGGGGTTACACTTGCCGCATTGTGCGCAGGGAGGCGTAGGTGCGCAAGTTGGCGCGTAGCGGTAATCATCCTATCCTGTACAAGAAACGTCGAAGGATGGCGGGCGTCGTCAAAATCGAACTCAAGATGCCCCAGGTTTGGCGCATGCCTCACTGGTAGAGCGATTTCGTTTTGCGCTGCATCCTAGATAGATATCTTGCACGGATACACTGTGCGGTGGACCCCATGCTAAAAAACATCCCTCTGTTTGCGGGCCTGAACGAGGCCGAGCTGGCCGAGATCGCCAAGCACGCGGTGGTACGCAGTTATCCTAAAAATACCGTGATCATCAACGAAGGGGACCGCAGCGATTCCCTGTATGTGATCGATCAGGGCCGGGTGAAAATTTATTTGAGCGACGAGCAGGGCAAGGAGGTCGTGCTCAACAGCCAGGGGCCCGGTGAATACTTCGGCGAGCTGGCCTTGCTCGACGACGCGGCGCGTTCCGCCTCGGTGATGACCCTTGAGCGCTGCACCTTTTGCATTCTCACCAAAGACACCTTCCAAAAACTCTTGGGCGACAATCCGCACATCGCCATCAGTGTCATCAAAGACCTCACCAGCCGGGTGCGGATGTTGACCGACAACGTCAAGAGTCTGGCCCTGCTCGACGTGTACGGCCGGGTGGCCAAGACTCTGCTGGGCATGGCCACGCCGCTCGGCGACAAACTGGTGATCGAAGACAAACTCACCCAGCAGGACATCGCCGACCGGGTGGGCGCCTCGCGGGAAATGGTCTCGCGTATTCTCAAAGACCTAGCCACCGGCGGTTACATCCACATGGAACAGCGCCACATCGTCATCAACGATCGCTTGCCGACCCGTTATTGAAGTCGAGCTGATCTCTGCCACTATGCACAAGCTCGGAGTTTTGTCCTTACCGTTTCTGGATTCCCGCGGTTGCGGGAATGACCATGGTCGTAACACTAAACCCGGCAAGACCTTAACTGGTGATTTCTGGGAAAGGTCAGTTTGGTTGACCATCGGGGAGTGCGATATGCTTTCAGGTGCTTATCAATTGCACCTGTCAATAATGCAGAGGCGCGAAAAATCACGCAACTAAAAATAGAAATACCATGAAAAAGGAGAGTTAGCCATGAACGTGAATGCCTCCATTATCGACCAAAGGCTCACACAAGTGGCCGATCAAATTCGAGAACAAGCGACGAATGAGCTAAACATTCGTGATGCCGAGAGACTCAAATCCCTGGCCTTCATTTTTCTTTGTGTAAAAACCCTACTTGACGCCCCCGACGATGAATCCTTTGATTGCCTGACGGAGGGCGGTAATGATTTTGGTATAGATGCGCTACATCTCGGTGAAGAAAAGGATAATGAATTTGTCGTCACCCTATTTCAGGGCAAGTACCAGAAAGACCTGGAAGGCAAGGCCAATTTTCCGGAGGGTGGAGTAAAAGCAGCGGTGGGAGCAGTTCGTTTTCTCTTCGATCCAAATTCCCATATCATTGTAAATAAACGCTTGCTGCAAAAAGTGGAAGACGTGCGTTCACGCATTCGGGACGGTTATATCCCACAGGTTCGTGTACTGCTCTGCAATAATGGGCTGAAATGGAATGACGTTGCACAGGGGCATATTGATCGTCTGGCGGCGGGTGATCAGGTGAATTGGGAGCACGTCAATCACGACCGGTTACTGGCCATCATGCAGGCCATACCGGAGCTGCAGGATGCGTACTTCCCGGGGCGG
>CAKKSB010000061.1 GCA_919903055.1 Gammaproteobacteria bacterium
CTCCGGCACGTTTTCGAATATCCGCAGCTTGGTCGAAAATCGCTTTCCACGCCGGATAGGCCTCGACTTCATGGATAATTAAAACATAGTGCATCCGGGCGTCCTCAATGAAATAGCCAACTGTCGCCCGGCGGCGGTTACTGCTGGGCGCGGTAATACTCGCGATACCACGCGACGAAGTTGGCGATGCCCGTTTCGATCGGCGTGTCCGGTTTGAAACCGACGTCGTGCATTAAAGCGTCAATGTCCGCGTAAGTGGCGGGTACATCGCCCTGCTGCAAGGGCAGCATGTTCATCTCAGCCTTTTTGCCCAGACATTGCTCGATGACTTCGATGTAACGCATCAGCTCAACCGGCTGGTTGTTGCCGATGTTGTAGAGGCGATAGGGCGCGCGGCTGCTGGCGGAATCGGCCGCGTCGCCGTTCCAATCGGGATTCGGCGCGGCGACTTTGTCGAGGGTACGCATCACACCTTCGACGATGTCATCGATGTAGGTGAAGTCGCGCTTATGTTGGCCGTGGTTGAATACGTCGATTGGTTTGCCTTCGAGAATATTCTTGGTGAACTTGAACAGCGCCATGTCCGGCCGGCCCCACGGGCCGTACACGGTGAAGAAACGCAGGCCGGTGGTCGGCAGATCGTAAAGATGGCTGTAAGTATGGGCCATCAATTCGTTGGCTTTTTTGGTGGCGGCATAGAGGCTCACCGGGTGGTCGACGTTGTGGTGCACCGAGAACGGCATATTGGTGTTGGCGCCGTACACCGAGCTGGTCGAGGCGTAGACCAGGTGTTCGACGCCGTGATGGCGGCAGCCTTCGAGGATATTGAGAAAACCCACCACGTTGCTTTCGACATACACGCGCGGATTTTCGATGGAGTAACGCACGCCGGCCTGGGCGGCGAGATTCACCACGCGCTGCGGCCGATGCTTGGCGAAGACGGCCTCGATGGCGTCGCGATCTTCCAGGCTTGCCCGCACATCGGTGAATTTCGGATGCGCGGTGGCGCGCGCCAGCCGGGCCTTTTTCAGATTGACGTCGTAGTAATCGTTGAGGTTGTCGATGCCGATCACTTCGTCGCCGCGCGCCAGTAATTTAAGGGCGAGGGCGTTGCCGATGAAACCGGCGGTGCCTGTCACAAGTATTTTCATCGCGTCTCTTTTCAGTGGAGCGGCCGGCATCACGCCGGCCGCCTGATGTGTTACAGCCGGTCGTCGACCTGGTCGGCGGGCAGGATGCCTTTGACGTCGAACAACACATGATTGGGTTTGCCGAGCTTGCGGATGGCCTGGGTGCCCATCTCGAGGAATTGGCGATGAGACACGGCCACGATCACCGCGTCGTATTGGCCGTTCTTGAGTTGCGGGATCAGGGTCAGCCCGTTGTATTCGTGTTTGACTTCCTCGGGGTTGGCCCAAGGATCGTAGATATCCACTTGGGCGTGATATCCCTCCAGCTCATGGATGATGTCGATGGCGCGGGTATTGCGGATGTCGGGGCAGTTTTCCTTGAAGGTCAGGCCCAGCACCAGCACTTTGGCGTCCACCACCGGCACGCGGCGGCGGGTCATCATTTTCACTACCCGCTCGGCGACGTGGGCGCCCATATTGTCGTTGATGCGGCGGCCGGCGAGGATGATCTCGGGGTTGTAGCCGATCTCCTGCGCCTTGTGGGTGAGGTAGTACGGATCGACGCCGATGCAATGCCCGCCGACCAGGCCGGGGCGGAAGGGCAGGAAATTCCACTTGCTGCCGGCCGCCTCCAACACCTCCAGCGTGTCGATGCCCATGCGGTGAAACAACAACGCCAGTTCGTTGATCAGGGCGATGTTGACGTCGCGCTGGGTATTCTCGATGACTTTCGCCGCCTCGGCGACGCGGATGCTGCTGGCCTTGTGGGTGCCGACGGTGATCACGCGGCGGTACACGGTGTCCACGTAGTCCGCCGTTTCGGGCGTGGAGCCGGACGTGACCTTGACGATGTTGGTGACGCGGTGCTGCTTGTCGCCGGGGTTGATGCGTTCGGGGCTGTAGCCGACGAAGAAGTCCTGGTTGAATTTCAAACCCGACTCGCGTTCGAGGATGGGCACGCAATCTTCCTCGGTGCAGCCGGGATAGACGGTGGATTCGTATACCACTACGTCGCCTTTTTTAAGCGTCTTGCCCACGGTGTGGCTGGCGCTGAGCAATGGCGTCAGATCGGGGCGTTTGTGCTTGTCGATAGGAGTCGGCACGGTGACGATGTAGAAATTGCAGTTCTCCAAGGCGGCAATATCGGTAGTGACCGTCAGCTGGGTGGCCTCGGCCAATTCATGAGGTTCCACTTCCAGCGAGCTGTCCTTGCCGGCCTTGAGTTCGGCGATGCGCGCTTTATTGATGTCGAAACCGGTGACCGGCAGGTGTTTGGCGAACTCCACGGCCAACGGCAGGCCGACGTAACCCAAGCCGATGACGGCGATTTTAGTTTGATCAATGTTGAACATATGCTCAATTCACCTCGTAGGGCAGAGGTTATTGGCCTCTGCCGATGGCGTAATACGCAAAGCCTTCTTGCTCTGTGAGGGCGGGATCGTACAAGTTGCGGCCATCGAAGATGACGGGCTGTTTGAGCTTTAGCTTGAGGGCGGCGAAATCCGGGCTGCGGAACAGATTCCATTCGGTGCAAATCACCAGGGCGTCGGCGCCGTCCAGCGCCTCGGCGGCGGTTTCGCACAAACTCAAGTCGTCGCGTTCCCCGTAGATACGCGCCGTCTCTTCCATCGCAGCGGGATCGTGGGCCTGTACCCGCGCGCCGGCCCCCCACAGCGCTTCCATCAGCACCCGGCTGGGCGCTTCGCGCATATCGTCGGTATTGGGCTTGAAAGCCAGACCCCAAACAGCGAAAGTGCGGCCGCTGAGATCAGCGCCGAAGTGGCGAGTGATTTTATTAAACAATACGTGTTTTTGCCGCTCGTTGACCGCTTCCACCGCTTGCAGCAGCTCGGCTTGATACTCCACGTTACGCGCGGTGCGTTCCAGCGCTTTCACGTCTTTGGGGAAGCAGGAACCGCCGTAGCCGCAGCCGGGGTAGATGAAGTGATAGCCGATGCGCGGATCGGCGCCGATGCCTATCCGCACCCGCTCGATGTCGGCGCCGAGGCGTTCCGACAGATTAGCCAGTTCGTTCATGAAGCTGATCTTGGTGGCGAGCATGGCGTTGGCGGCGTATTTGGTCAGCTCCGCGGAGCGGATGTCCATGGCGATGACGCGGTCGTGATTGCGATTGAAGGGTGAATAAAGCGCGCGCAGCAATTCGGTGGTGCGCGGGTTGTCGGTGCCGACGATGATGCGGTCGGGGCGCATGAAGTCGTCGATCGCCGCGCCTTCTTTGAGAAATTCCGGGTTGGAGACCACGTCGAATTCGAAGTGGGCGCCGCGCTGCTTGAGCGCCGCGCCCACCGCCTCGCGCACGCGGTCGGCGGTGCCGACCGGCACCGTGGATTTATTGACCACGATGCGGTACTCGGTCATATGGCCGCCGACGCTGTTGGCGACTTCCAGTACATGTTTGAGATCGGCGGAGCCGTCTTCATCGGGGGGCGTGCCCACCGCGATGAACTGGAATAAACCGTGAGCCACCCCGGCGGCGATGTCGGTGGTGAAGGTCAGGCGGCCGGCCTCGGCGTTTTTCTTGACTAAGTCGTCCAGGCCGGGTTCGTAGATGGGAATGCGCCCCTCCTTGAGCATGGCGATCTTACGCTCGTCGATATCGACGCACAGTACCTGGTTGCCCACCTCGGCGAGACAGGCGCCGGTGACCAGACCGACGTAACCGGAACCAAAGATAGTCACTTTCATGGGTATGCACGCTAGCTAGTTGGGGGTGAAAAATGCCAGTATATTACATCGTTGCGCTGGCGGCGTAAGCCGCCGGAGAATAACAGAAAGGCAACAGTGCGTCATCCGTCCCCTCCCGTACCGCACAAGAACATAAATTTTGTCCGGCGAACGGCCGTTATACTGCCATGGGAATTTGCCTGGGGTAATGCCGTTCGTGCGTAGTGCATTGTATAACTTGCTGGAGCATCCCGGATTCCGGGAAGGGGTGTTATGGCATACCCGCCATTTGAGCCCCAACCATACCGTATTCGCGGAAGGTGAACACAGCCGGGAGGTCTATTTGATCCTGGCCGGCACCGTGCGGGTGGTGGGTAATGTGGATTTGGACGAACATCGCCGATTGCATCCCGGGTTCAGTGAATTGGGCAAGGGACAGCTTTTCGGGGAAATGCCCCTCTTCGACGGCGAGCCCCGTTCGGCGACGGTGGTGACCTTATCCGATTGTGAGCTGGCGGTGATGGACGGTAACCGGCTGATGGTATTTCTGGATGCCCATCCGGAGTTGGGTTATCCCATTTACAAAGAACTCATTCATTCCATGGTGGGGCGCTTGAGGCAGGCGAACAAACGGATATTTTCCCTGTTCGCCTGGGGGCTTAAAATGCGAGGGATCGATCAGCACTTGTAAAAGCCATGTTTGGTTAAAATGACTCAAGTGCCGGGGTTGGCCTGGCGCAGTGAATTTTATCGGGAGCGCGTCTCGAGCGGATTTGCCAAGACGCGGATCGAATAGGGAGTACGGAATGAAATTGCGCATTGGGAGCCCGGCGGTACGATGGCGATGCCGGGAGGATGCGGCGTGATCAGGGTATTCGGCCATTACATCCCGCGTTCTTTCATCATACTGGGCATGATCGAGTTCGTGCTGCTGATCGGCGCCGTCTACATGGGCGTCTGGTTGCGTTTCCGCAATGCGCCGCTGGAACTCATCGAAGTCGAGCCGATAGCGCTCAAGGCCTTTTTGTTCGCGGCGGTGATGATTTTCACCATGACCGCGGTAGGGCTGTATCAGCGTAATTTCCGCGAAGGGCTCGGCGGCATGCTGCTGCGGGTGGCGCTCAGCGCGGTGTTGAGCCTGATCATGATGACGGTATTGTTTTATCTATTTCCGTCGGTATTTCTCGGCCGTGGCGCTTTCGGTATTGCCTTTCTCATTGCCGTGGTGAGCGTGGCGGCGGCGCGGGCGGTGTTCTTCCGGCTGGCCGATCAGGATACCCTCAAACGCCGGATCCTGGTGCTGGGCGCGGGCAAGCGGGCCGAGCATATTTCGATGCTGCGCCGTAAATCCGACCGCCGCGGTTATCATGTCGTCGGGTATGTGCATGTGCCCGGCGAGCAGGACGTGGTGGAGGCCGACCTGGTGATCCGCCGCGATACCACCCTGTTGGAACTGGCCCAGCAGCGGCGGGTGGACGAGATCGTGGTCGCGGTGGAGGATCGCCGCAAGAATTTCCCGGTCCACGAAATTCTCGACTGCCGGATGGCGGGCATCGAAGTGCTCGACATTCTTTCCTTCCTGGAACGGCAAATGGGCCGGGTGATGCTCAATCTGCTCCACCCCAGCTGGCTAATTTTTTCCGACGGTTTCCGCTACGGTATGCTGCGGGTGGTGACCAAGCGCAGCTTCGATGTCATGGCGGGTTCGGCGGTGTTGCTGGTTACCTGGCCGTTGATGGTGCTGGCGGCCCTGGCCATTTATTTCGAGAGCGGTTTGCGCGGCCCGATTTTTTACCGGCAGGTGCGGGTGGGCGAGAACTGGCGATTGTTTCAGCTGACCAAGTTCCGCAGCATGCGGGTGGACGCCGAGTCGGACGGGGTGGCACGCTGGGCGCAGAAGAACGACAATCGGGTGACTCGGGTCGGCGCGTTCATGCGCAAGACCCGCATCGATGAACTGCCCCAGTTGTTCAATGTGCTGATGGGGGATATGAGTTTCGTCGGTCCTCGCCCGGAACGGCCGATTTTCGTCGAACAGCTATCGGAAAAAATCCCTTTTTACGCCGAACGGCACCGGGTCAAACCGGGCATCACCGGCTGGGCGCAAATCTGTTATCCCTACGGCGCTTCGGAAGAAGACGCCGCGCAAAAGCTCCAGTTCGATTTGTATTATGTGAAAAACTACAGCATCTTTCTCGATCTGTTGATTCTATTGCAGACCGCGGAAGTGGTGATTTGGGGACGAGGCGCCCGCTGATCCTTACGCGATGGGGGCAGTGATGTGCCGCCGTATCAATATTGAGCGGGGATGAAAGTGGGCGGGAACGGAATCAGGAGTCATGATTAATCTCGGTAGCTTGAGTTACGGTGGCGCGATGCTGGCCTTCGCGGTGCTGTCGCTATTGCTGCTGACCAGTTGGCGTGGCCGTCTGCAGGGCGGTTTGTTGGTGGCGGCTGCCGTGATCAGCCTTGTGTGGGCGGGGGTGATCGCCGCGTTGCAGCTGGGCATTGTCGCCTTGTTACCTGCCGCCGGGGTGCTGGAAGTGTTGCGCGCTCTATTATGGGCGATTTTTCTGTTGAAACTGCTCAACCCCAACGGGGGTTGGCAAGCCTTGCTGACGGGGCGGGCTCGCTGGTGGACGCTGAGTTTGTCGGCGCTCACCGTGCTGTTGCTGGCCTTGGTATTGGTGCCTTTCGTAGCCAACGAACCGCTGGTGGATGCCTTGGGGGTGGACACCCGCATCCTCGGCCAAGTGATCATGGCGGTGGCGGGACTGGTGCTGGTCGAGCAACTATTCCGCAACACCCGTCCCGACAGCCGCTGGGCCATTAAATATCTCTGCCTCGGCGTGGGTGGTTTGCTCACCTACGATTTCTTTTTTTATTCCGACGCGTTGTTGTTCAAGCGGCTCGACCTCGATCTGTGGCAAGCGCGCGGCTTGATCAACGCCCTGGTGGTGCCGCTCATCGCCGTATCGGCGGCCCGTAATCCGGAATGGTCGCTGGATGTGTTCGTGTCAAGGCGCATCGTGTTTCACAGCGCGGCGGTATTGGGAGCGGGCATTTATTTGCTGGCGATGGCCGGCGGCGGCGTGTATCTCCGTCTCTATGGCGGCACCTGGGGCAATCTGGCGCAGGCGGCGTTTTTATTCGGTGCTGGCTTGATCTTGATCGTGTTGATGTTCTCGGGGCAGATGCAGGCCCGGCTGCGGGTGTTTCTCAACAAGCATTTTTTCAATTACCGTTACGATTACCGCGAGGAATGGCTGCGTTTCATCCGCACTCTGTCGGCCGGCGAACCCGGCGTGCCGTTGCGGGAGCGGGCGATCGAGGCCGTCGCCAATATCATGGACAGTCCGGGCGGCGCCTTGTGGTGGCGTCGCGAGCCGGCTTATTTTGAAATGATCGCCCGCTGGAATATGTCGGAAGTGGACAAGGCCAATGAACCCGCTGATAGTGGGTTGGCCCGTTTTCTCATGCACCGTGAGTGGGTAATCGACCTCAGCGAACACGACAGTAAACCCGAGATCTACGCCGATCTGCGGTTGCCGGACTGGTTACGGAATTTGGAACGGGCGTGGCTGGTAGTGCCACTCATCCATCATGAAGTCTTGCATGGTTTTATCGTACTGACCCAGCCCCGCGCGCCGCGCACTTGCAATTGGGAAGACAACGATTTGCTCAAAACCGCGGGCCGGCAGGCCGCCAATCATATCGCGCAATTGGAAGCGGCCGAGGCGCTGGCCAATGCCCGCCAGTTCGAAGCTTTTAATCGCCTCTCGGCGTTTTTGATCCACGATCTTAAAAACGTGGTGGCGCAGTTGTCGCTGGTGGTGAGTAACGCCGCCAAACACCGGCACAATCCCGCCTTCGTCGACGACGCGTTTAAAACCGTCGAACACGCCACCGGCAAAATGAACCGGATGCTGGCTCAATTGCGTTCCGGCGCGGTCGTCGGCCGCCGTTTGGCGCGCGTCGATCTGACCAAATTGCTGAGCGAGGTAGTCGGCGTCCGCGCCGTTGGCCAACCGGTGCCTGTGCTAAAGTGTAGCGAGCTTGTTTTAGCCGTCACCGCGGAGCGGGAACGTTTGGCGGATGTGCTGGGACACGTGGTGCAAAACGCCCAGGAGGCGACGCCGTCGACGGGCAAAGTTGAAATTACCTTACAGCGACACGGCGAGACGGCCGTTATAGAGGTGACGGATAACGGTTGCGGAATGGATGCCGATTTTATCCGTGATCGGCTGTTCCGTCCTTTCGATTCCACCAAGGGCAGGGCAGGCATGGGGATCGGCGCCTATGAGACCCGCGAATTCGTGCGCGAGATGGGCGGGCAATTGGATGTGGAAAGCCGGCCTGGAATAGGCACGACATTCCGCATTCAACTGCCGCTGGGCGACCGCGATGCGTGATGACGGCCGGTGGATGACCGGCTGTAGAACAAAACCTTGAGGATGGGACTGTTGAGTGATAAACAAACAACCTTGTTGATCGTCGAAGACGATCCCGGTCTGCAAAGCCAGTTGCGCTGGAGCTTCGAGGGTTTCGATGTGGTGATGGCCGGCGATCGCCTGGCGGCCCTGGCGGCGCTCAAGAAACATCAGCCGCCGGTGGTGACGCTCGATTTAGGTTTACCGCCCGACGCCGACGGGGCGAGCGAAGGGCTGGCCACTCTGGAGCAGATTCTAGGCGCGGCGCCCGATACCAAGGTCATCGTGGTTTCCGGCAACGAGGACCGCGAAAACGCGGTGCGCGCCGTCGGTCTCGGTGCCTACGATTTCTATCAGAAACCCATCGACGCCGAGATTCTCCGCCTGATCGTCGAGCGCGCCCATCACGTCTATGTGCTGGAGCAGGAAAACCGGCGGCTGAGCGCCACCGCCAATTCGCCGCTGGCGGGCTTGATCACCAGCAGCCCGCAGATGTTGAAAGTATGCCGCACCGTGGAAAAAGTGGCGCCTACCGATGCCACGACCTTGCTGCTGGGCGAGAGCGGTACCGGTAAGGAAGTCATCGCCCGCGCCCTCCATGATTTGAGTCCGCGCGCCAAAAACCGCTTCGTGGCGATCAACTGCGCGGCCATTCCCGATACCTTGCTGGAGAGCGAACTGTTCGGCTATGAGAAGGGCGCTTTCACTGGCGCCGCCAAACAAACTCTCGGCAAAATTGAATACGCCAACGGCGGCACCCTGTTTCTGGACGAGGTGGGCGACATTCCCATGACGTTGCAGGTGAAGCTGCTGCGGTTTCTCCAGGAGCGGATCATCGAGCGGCTGGGCGGACGGCAGGAAATTCCGGTGGAAGTGCGGGTGGTATGCGCCACCCATCAGGATTTGACCGCTTTGGTGCAGAGCGGCGAATTCCGCGAGGACTTGTATTACCGCATCAGCGAGATCACCATCCGCATCCCGCCTTTGCGCGAGCGCGAGGGCGACGCCCTGTTATTGGCGCGGACCTTTCTCGATCGCTACAGCGAACAGCATCGGCGTAATCTGAAGGGGTTCGCCCATGACGCGGTGGCGGCCATCGAGGCCCACGGCTGGCCCGGCAATGTGCGCGAGCTCGAGAATAAAATGAAACGCGCGGTCATCATGGCCGAGGGCAATCGCATCACTGCCGAAGAGTTGGAGTTGAGCGTGGCCGAAGGCGCGGGGGAGTTGCACCTCAATCTCCGCGAGGTGCGCGAAACGGCGGAACGCGCCGCCGTGCAGCGGGCCTTGAGTCTCTATCACGGCAACATCTCGCAAGCGGCCGAGGCGCTCGGCGTGAGCCGGCCCACCATGTACGATCTGATGAATAAATACGGATTGAAATCCGCGTAAAATCCGGTTTATGCCGGCGGAAGTGCCTGCTGCTGGCGGTAATCCGTGTTAAGCTGACACCCCTCAGTAATTCTGGGGGAGACCCATGATCAAGCATACCCGCCTATGGCGCACTTTTGTCGGCGCCAGTCTGGCTGTCGTTTACATGGCCGTGCAGGCCGCGCCCGTCGATCAATATTTGAAAGACGCCAAAGCCTATCAGCAAAAAGGCGATCATCGGGCCGCGATCATCCAGCTCAAAAACGCTTTGCAGCAAGAAGCCGGCAACCGGGAGGCCCGTTTGCTGATCGCCCAGAGTTATATCCGATTGGGCGATGGCGCTACCGCCGAGAAAGAGTTGAAACGTGCCCGTGAGTTGGGCGCCACCCCGGATCAGGTATTGCCGCTGCTGGGCCAGGCTTTCCTTCAGCAACATAAATTCCAGCAAATATTGGATGAACTGAAGACCGACAAAGCGGCCTCGCCCCAGCTGCAGGGCGCGGTGTTGTCGGTGCAGGGGACGGCGCAGATGGCGCTCGGCGATTTTGCGCAGGCCAAGGAAAAATTCAACGCCGCGCTCAAGCTGGATCCCCTGGCGCAAGAAGCCCTGCTGGGCCAGGCGCGAGTGGCGCTGTTGCAGCAGAATCGCGCCGAGGCGGCGCAACGGGTTGACGAGGTCATAAAAAAGCTGCCGCAAGTGGCCGACAGCTGGCTGGTCAAGGGCGAACTGCACCGGGTCAACGGCGAAGCCCAGCCGGCGATCGACGCGTATCGGCAGGCTCTCGTTCTCGAGCCGGACAATCTGAATGCGCGTATCGGCCGGGCCATGATGCTGATCATTCAGCAGAAGTATCCGCCGGCGGAACAGGATCTCGCCGCGGTGTTGCAAGTCGTTCCGAAGCATCCCATCGCCTTGTATCTGCGGGGCGTGGCCGCTTTCCAGCAGGGCAGAGCTCCCGCAGCGAAAGAGGCTTTGCAGCAAGTGCTGGCGGTGGCGCCTAATCATATGCCCAGCCATTTATTGTTGGGAGCCATCCAATACAGCACCGGTGAATTGGAATCGGCGGCGGAATCGCTGAAGCGTTTCGTCACCGCGACCCCCGATCATGTGCCGGCCCGCAAGCTATATGCCGCGGTATTGCTCAAACTCAAGCAGGCGGACCGCGCCGTCGAAACCTTGGACGTGGTGGTTAAACAAACGCCCGACGATCCGCAATTACTGGCGTTGCTGGGCAGCGCGTATATGCAAAAAGGCGATTTGACCAAGGGTTTGGAATACCTTGAGCGGGCCGCCGCGGTGGCGCCCGACACGGCGGCGATCCGTACTCAGTTGGCCTTGGGTTATTTGGCGTCGGGCGACAGTTCCCAAGCGGTTTCGCAACTGGAATCGGCGGTGGATTTGGGGCAGGGGTTGGTACAGGCCGATATGTTGTTGGTCTTCGCCCATTTGCAGCGCCGTGAATTCGACGAGGCTATCAAGGCGGCGCGCACCCTGGCCAAAAAAACCCCCGCCAGTCCCGTGCCGGTCAATATGCTGGGTGTGGCCTATTTAGGTAAACAGGATATCGCCTCGGCCCGTAAACAATTCGATCAGGCGTTGAAGTTGGATCCCGCTTTCAGCCCGGCCCATATGAATCTGGCCAAGATCGACGAGGCGGCGGGCAAGATTCCCGAGGCCAAAAAGCATTACCAGGCTATTTTGGCCAAAGACGATAAGCATGTCGGTGCCATGTTGTCGCTGGCCCACTTGGCCGAGCAAAGCGGTAATCCGCAAGATGCGCTCACCTGGCTGGAGAGCGCCCGTAACAAAGCGCCCGACGCCATCGAGCCGAGCCTGATATTGGTGCAATACCATTTGCAACACGGCGCCGCGCCCAAAGCCATGAGTGCGGCACGGGAGTTGAGCAACCGGTATCCTGATCATCCGGCCGTCATCGAGACCTTGGGCAAGGCGCAAATGGCCAACGGCGAGGCCAATAATGCCGTGGCCAGTTTCCGTAAGCTGGTGGCTAAACATCCCAAAGCGTCGCAATCCCATTATCTGCTGGCCTCGGCCCAAGCGTTGGCCGGCGACTCTAAAGCGGCGACCGCCAGTTTGAATAAATCGCTCGAATTACAGCCGGATTTCGTGCCGGCCTTGGTGGCCTTAGCGGGTATTAAGTTGGAGGCCGGGCAATCAAAAGAGGCGCTCGACGCGGCGAAGCGTATCCAGAAAAATTATCCCGATACGGCGATCGGCTACGAGGTGGAAGGCAATATTTATCTCAAGGATGGAAAATTCGCCGAGGCGGTGAAAGCCTATGAGGCGGCTTACAAGAAAGAGGCCACCGGGTCGCTGGCCGTGAAGCTTTATCAAGCGCGGCGCAGCCTTGGCGAGCCCAATCCCACCGAGCCGCTCACCCGCTGGTTGAAGGCTAATCCCGACGATGTCGGGGTGACCATGACATTGGCGATGGTGTACCAGAACGATAAACGGGGCAAAGAGGCCATTCCCTATTACGAACGCGTTCTGAAAAAACAACCGGAGAACGTGGTAGCCCTCAATAATCTGGCCTGGATTTATCACGAGGAAGGCGACAAGCGTGCAGCGGAGTATGCCGAACGCGCCTATCGTCTCAAGCCCGAGGATGCCCGTATCGCGGATACTTTGGGTTGGCTGCTGGTGCAGCGGGGCGGCGGTGATTTGGCGCGAGGTGTGACGGTGTTGCAGGAAGCGGTAATGCGTGCGCCGCTCGCCCCGCTGCGGGCGGGCGCGCCCGCTTTCGCGCGCCCGCACGTTGCCCGCCATCAGCTCATCGAGGGGGCCGGACACCGTGTGCCTCCGTACCGCGCGGTCGCGAGTCGCCCTCGTGGTCGCTCGGCCGCGATCGGTCGATTCCACGTCCATCGTGATGCGCCAGCAGGCGGCAGGGCGCACGCCGGAAGGCGGAAGTTGCCGACGTCGCCATCACGCCCGAGGCGCC
>CAKKSB010000062.1 GCA_919903055.1 Gammaproteobacteria bacterium
CTTACCGAAGACCGCGCGGTATTGCATGTCGCCTTTCGCAACCGCGGCAATCACCCGATACTCGCCGACGGCGCCGACGTGATGCCCAAGGTCAACGCGGTGCTGGCGCAAATGCGCAGGTTCAGCGAGGCGGTGCGCGGGGGCGCGTGGCGGGGCTACAGCGGCCAGCGGCTCACCGACGTGGTGAACATCGGCATCGGCGGTTCCGATCTCGGACCGGCGATGGTCTGCGAAGCGCTCCGGTCCTACGCGAAAGGCGGTTTGCGGCCGCACTTCGTTTCCAACGTCGATGGGACGCACATCGCCGAAACCCTGCGCGGGCTCGATCCCGAAACCACCTTGTTCGTGGTCGCCTCCAAAACCTTCACCACTCAGGAAACCCTTAGCAACGCCCACACGGCGCGCGCCTGGTTTCTCGAACGCGCTCAAAATGAGGCGGCGGTCGCTCAACACTTCGTCGCCTTGTCCACCAACACCAAGGAAGTCGCGGCGTTCGGCATCGACCCGCGAAACATGTTCGAGTTCTGGGATTGGGTGGGCGGCCGTTATTCGCTGTGGAGCGCCGTCGGTTTGTCCATCGTGCTGGCGGTCGGCATGGATCATTTCGAGGAACTGCTGAGCGGCGCCCACGAGATGGATCAGCATTTCCGCGACACGCCTTACGAACAGAATCTGCCGGTGATCCTCGGCCTGCTCGGCGTGTGGTACAACAATTTTTTCGGAGCGCAGACCCACGCTATCCTGCCTTACGATCAATATCTGCGGCGCTTTCCCGCTTATTTCCAGCAAGGCGACATGGAAAGCAACGGCAAACGCGTCAGCCGCGACGGCGAACAGGTGGATTATTCCACCGGCCCGGTGATCTGGGGCGAGCCCGGCACCAACGGCCAGCATGCTTTTTATCAGCTGATCCATCAAGGCACCAAACTCGTCCCCTGTGATTTTCTGGCGCCCATCGACAGCCACAATCCGCTCGGCGAACACCATCGCATCCTGTTGTCCAATTTTTTCGCGCAGAGCGAGGCGTTGATGCGCGGCAAGACCGCCGACGAGGCGCGCGCCGAGCTCGCCGCCGCCGGCATGAACGACGATGAACTGGCGCGCTTACTGCCCCACAAAGTTTTTCCAGGCAATAAACCTACCAATTCACTCTTGTTTCAAAAGCTCACGCCGCGCACGCTCGGCACCCTGATCGCGCTCTACGAGCACAAGATCTTCGTGCAAGGCATCATCTGGAACATCAACTCCTTCGATCAATGGGGCGTGGAGCTGGGTAAACAACTCGCCAAGGCGATCTTGCCGGAATTGCATGATGACCATGTGGTATCCAGCCACGACACCTCCACCAACGGGCTGATCAATTACTATAAGGCCCACCGCGCCGGATAAGTTCTTCGCAAATACCCGTGCTTGCCGGGTTGCGGTGCCGCAGGGCACGGGTTGTTCTCCAGGCGTTCGCAAGAATGCCCGTCTTGCGTTTTGATGCCCGCCCAGCGTCGGCGAATGCGGGTGATCGCGGGCCGTGCTTGACAAACCGTACGCGTGCATTTATTAACACCAGGGCAGGATGTAACTACGTGCCCATCATTTTGGTTCATTCAACACGAGAGAAGGACATCATGAAAAACAAACTTATCATTGCCGCATTAGTCACTCTGTCCCCCCTCGGCGCCGCCATGGCGGCGCCTAACAACGTCGGTTGCGGTGTCGGCGCCATTATTTTCGAAGGCCAAACCGGCGTCGCCCCGCAAGTGCTGGCGGTCACCACCAACGGCACTTTGGGCAATCAAACCTTCGGCATCACCTCTGGCACCTTGGGCTGCGCCAAAGACGGTGTGGTCGCCAATCCGGTGAAGGTCAGCCTGTTCCTCGACACCAATCTCGACAAACTGGCCTATGACATGGCGGTGGGACAGGGCGAAACCTTGGAGTCGCTGGCCAATCTGATCGGCGTGGACAGCGCCCACAAGGCCGCCTTCTTCGCGGCGACCAAGTCCAACTTCGCCGAAATCGTTTCTTCCGAACAGGCCGATACCCAGGACGTGATCGCCGGCTTGAACCGGGTGCTCGCGCAAAACGGCGAATTGGCTCAGTACGCCCGTCTCGTTTAATTAATTTATCGTTGACTCAAGACACCCAGCCTAATCCGCTGGGTGTTTTTCTTTGTGTAATCATCGCATGTCGCGCATCGCCGGCTTATTACTGCTATTAAACGTCTTGGGCTGGTCAGCGCCGGTAGTGGCCGCCGATGATTACGCGCGGCAACTCATCGCGCAGGCCCGCGCCGACAATCTGGCCGACACCCGGCAGTGGCGGGCCTTGCTGCATTACCGGGACAATCTGCTTTTCCCCGGGGTCACCGGCCAAGCCGACGACTCGCGCTTTTATCTGGCGGCCGGCGGCAAGACCGATCCCCGCGCCGAATTGGACGCGACCATCGCCGCTTTTTTCGCGCCGCCTATCGTCGAGACCGATATGGTTCAGCATCCGCAATGCCGGTTCATCGCCCGTTACCAATGGCTGTATGAAGTCTTAGATTTCGATGCGGCGCGCCTGCCGCCGCAACCCTGCGAACGTTTCCGCGCGTGGCGCGCCGCACTCAATGCCAGCGCCTTGACCTTGGTGTTTCCTTCCGCCTACATCAATAATCCGTCGTCGATGTTCGGCCACACCTTGCTGCGGGTCGACGCCGCCGATCAAGACCAGCGCACTCGGCTGCTGGGCTACGCCATCAACTACGCGGTGGAACCCGGCGGCGATAACGGCGGCTTGTTCATCTTGAAAAGTCTGGTCGGCGCTTATCCCGGCACCTTTTCCCTGTCGCCGTATTACGTCAAGGTGAAGGAATACAGCGATATGGAAAATCGCGACATCTGGGAATACCGGCTTAATTTCACCCAGCCGGAAATCGACCGGTTACTGATGCACGCCTGGGAACTGGGTCCCACCCGTTTCGACTACTACTTCTTCGATGAGAACTGCGCCTATCACCTGCTTTCGTTATTCGAAGTGGCGCGGCCCAGTCTGCAATTGACCGGCCGCTTCCGGGGCTGGGTGATACCGGTGGATACCGTGCGGTCGCTGGCGGAGCAAGAAGGCATTTTGGCGGAGGTGGTGTATCGTCCCGCCAATAACACCCGCTTGCGGGAACGTCTGACGCGCCTTGACGCGATCGAGCGCCGAGCGGTGGATCGCCTGTTGGAAGAGGAATCGCCGGACACCGTCTTGCAAGCGGTGCCGGCGGAGCGGCAGGCTCGGTTATTGGAAGCGGCTTATGCCTTGCTGCGTTACGAGGACGGCGCGCGGTCGCGCGGCCACGCCGATGCCGCGCGGCTATCGCGGCGCTTGCTTCTCGCGCGCAGTCGTTTGCCGACAGGGGAGGACGGTGATGTTGCGCCGGCGGTGCCGGCGCCGCGTCCCGATCAAGGCCACCCGACTCGCCGTTTGGCGGTGAGCGCGGGCCGCGACGATGGCCGTGATTTCCAAGGCTTGGCCTTTCGTCCGGCTTATAACGATTTGCTCGATCCCAGCGGCGGTTATACCGAAGGCGCGCAAATCAATTTTCTGGATGTGGCCCTGCGTCATGAGCAAGGTCGCGGGCACTTGAGCGTGGAGAAGCTGACGCTGGTGGACATTTATTCGCTGGCGCCGCGCGACGGATTTTTCAAACCGGTGTCGTGGAAAATCAACACCGGTTTCGCGCGAACGCGTCTGAATGACGATGAACGGATCGCCGTCTATCGCACTAACGGCGGCGCGGGATTGGCGCTGGGTAACTGGAACCGCGCGGTGGTGTACGGTTTCATGGAAGGCACGTTCGACGTCGGCGGCGAATTGGAAAGTAATTACGCCTTGGGCATAGGCCCCAGCGCCGGCCTATTCTTTCATCCCTATCCGGCCTGGAAATTGAATCTGTACGCGCGCTGGCAAGACTACCCACTCGGCGACCGCCACCGCGAGCACGAAATCAATTTGGAACAGAGCGTCAGCCTGAACCGCCGCCATGCCCTGCGCTTGGCGCTGAGTAACGGTCGCGAACGGGACGTTGAATACACCACCGCCAGCGTGGCCTGGCACTGGTATTTTTAATGCGCCGATTCCTCTTCATGTTGCTGATGTTCAGTCTGCTGCCAAGCTGCGCCGGCGTTTTCTTTCAGCCCCAGCGCGCGTTGGTGATGACGCCGGAGCGGGTCGGTCTCGATTATCAGGATATTTATATCGAGGCGGCGGACGGCGTGCGCCTGCACGCCTGGTATCTGCCGGCGCAGGGCGAGGCGCGCGGCACGGTTTTGTTTCTGCATGGCAACGCGCAAAACATCAGCACTCACATCGCCAATGTCTACTGGCTGCCGGAACGGCACTACAACGTATTACTCCTCGATTACCGCGGTTACGGTCGCTCGGCGGGCGTGCCGTCATTGGACGGAGCGGTGTTGGATGCCGAGGCGGCCATCGCCTGGCTGGCGGCCCGTCCCGAAGTGGCAAAACAAGGCATGGCGGTATTCGGCCAGAGTCTGGGCGGCGCCTTGGCGGTGTACGCGGCGGCACATTCCGCCCATCGCGATCGGATCAAAGCCCTGATCATCGACAGTGCCTTCAGCGGCTACCGCGCCATCGTCCGGGAAAAATTAGCGGGCTTCTGGCTGACCTGGGCCGTGCAGTGGCCGCTGTCATTGCTCGTCGATGATCGCTACAGTCCGCTGCACGCCATTGCCGACATCAGTCCGACGCCTGTGCTGATCATCCACGGCGAACATGACCCGGTAGTGCCGGTGCATCACGCCGAACATCTGTACGCCGCGGCGGGCGAGCCCAAGGCTGTGTGGCGAATACCGGAGAGTGGCCATATCCAGGCTTTGACCCGGCCCGAGCAGCGCCGGCGGTTGGCCGAATATCTCGACCGGATTTTCAGTGCATGCAATCCCAACTCTCCTCAAGAGGACTGTTGGCCGATATAAAACGCGAGTGCCTGCTTATCTTGGCCGGTGTAATTGGTTATCATCGCCCAGGCGTATTTTTTGATGTGGGGAGGCTTATGCGGCAGACGGGAAATTTTAGCGGCTTTTACGCACTGCTGGCGGGGCTGTGGCTGGCCATAGCGCCGGCCGGCGTATCCCATGCCCAAGACGCCGGTGCGCAAGCCTTGGTCGAGCAGATCAGCGCGTCGGACCTGGCGCGTTACGGTTCCGTCCGTTCGCTCGGCTTACGGTCGTCCGCGGCGCTGGTCTTGGATCAGCGCGAGGGCGTGGTGTTGTACGGCCTCAACGTCGACCAGCAGCGCCCCATCGCCTCGGTCACCAAGCTGATGACCGCCATGGTGACGCTGGATGCCCAGTTGCCGATGGATGAGGAAATCGCCATCGTCGCCCAGGACCGCGACAACCTGCGCGGTTCGAGCTCGCGCCTGCCGATCGGAACCGTGCTGACCCGCCACGATTTATTACTCGCCGCGCTGGCCGC
>CAKKSB010000063.1:0-7123 GCA_919903055.1 Gammaproteobacteria bacterium
ACGCCGCTAGCGCGGCTAACCCACCCTACATTTATTTTTACGCCGAGACATACTGACCTTGGTTTTAAATTCCCGTCGCCGGCGCCGAGTTCGCGCAGCTCACCGCGCCGGCGCTACCGACAACTCCCGCCTCCCACTATTATCAGCCGAATCCGCATCCGGGCTATTGCGATCAGTCCATTCCTTACCGCGCCGCGCCAGCCACTCCGCCTCTTCCTTGGGTAGCGGACCGCGCTTGAGCGTATTTTCCCATTCCCACAACGCGGCGCGGGCGCGCCGTACGTAATCCTCCGACGCCGGATCGGAAGGCGCGAGATGGATGTAGGTGCGCATGGCGCCCAAGGCGACGGGCAAATCATTCATGCCTTCCGCCGCGACCGCCAGGCCCCAATAGGCATTGCCTTGATAGGGCCGCAGGTCGATCGCGGTTTGGAAAAAATCCCGCGCCGCGGCGTATTGCTTTAGTCCCAGCAGCGCGTAACCCATGTTGACGTAGGCTTCAGGCATGCGCGGCGCGAGGGCGATAACGCGGTGCAGGGCGGTGATCGCGTAGTCGTATTGACCGGCGTGCAACATCATCACCGCTTGCTGAAACCGTTCGGCGATTTGTTCTTCGCGAGCGGCGCTGGCATGGCCGCGCGGGTCTTGCGCCGGGTCGATGCGCTTGGCGACCGGGTCTTCCAAGGTCGCCAGCTCCGGGCTGCGGCTGAGTCCGCCCAGCAGGCCGATGATCGCTACCAGCAGCAGCACCGAAAGAAAAGAAGCGGCCTTGGGCTGGCCGGGCAGTGCGCTATCAAGCGAACTCATATCACCCCTTTATGCGCGGCGCTGCTGTAAAAGGGCGTGCCGAAATAGGTGAGGAAGGCGATGATGAAGACCACGATGATGAAGATCGCGCCGGCGCGCATCGGCAGCCGATAGGTCAAGCGCGCGTGGATCGCGCCGCCCAAGGCCAGCCAGGTGAGAAACGACGAGGTTTCCAAGGCGTCCCACGACCAGTAACGGCCCCAGGCGTCCTGCGCCCACACCGCGCCGGCAATCAGCATGGCGCTGTGAAAGATGAAGGCGAGCAGCATGAAACGCCACGCGAGATGATCGACCATGGCGTCGCTGGGCAATTGGCGAAACCAGGGTTCCAGACGCGGCACGCCGCGCAGTAATAACGCGCCGGCCAGACCGGTGCCGACCAGACAAAAGCCGAGGAAGAATTTACCGAGGCCCACATGCGCCCACAGCCAGTTGTTGTAATAGGTGGGCGGAAAGGCGGTGGCGCTGGGTTCGAGCATCAACACCCACACGCCCAGGATCCACATCAAGGGCAAGGCCACCACCGCGCTGGCGCGTATCGCCGGATAACGCCAATAGGCGAAGCTGTAGATCACGCCCAGACTGAATAACTGGCTCATCAATAATTCGAAGAGGTTGACGAACGGCCCGTGGCCGATGCGTATCCAGCGTTCCGCCAAGGCCATCGCCAACAGCGCGACGCCAGCGAGGATAAAGATGAACGCCGGCGTTTCATAACCGCGATTCACCGCGGCGCCCGCCGCGCCGCCGCGCGTCAGCACCACGCCGCGAATGACGATAAAGGTGGCCAGCGCATACGAGGCCATCCCCGCCCATAACCAGGGCAGCTCGGTCGCCGTGTTCCACTCGTTCATATCGCTCTCCCCTTGGAAGTAGCAGAATAATTTCCTGCCTTGAGCGTATCGGCGGCCGCCGCGGCCGGCATCCGCGCGCCGAATTTACGCCAGAAATGGACGGACATGCCGAGCACGCCGAACACCGCCGTCACGAACAGCCATTGCAAGGTAGGATCGTAAAATATTTTATATCCCATCCAGGTCGACAGCCGTTCGTAACGCAACTGTCCGCCGGGTAGATTGACCGTCTCGCCCGGCTGTAGTTCGACACGCTCCGCGCCGCTGTTGACCACCAGCGTGCCCTTAGCCTTTTGCCCGTCCAATATCCACGCCGCTTTTTCCGTCATGCCGGTTTCGAGACGCAGCCAGAATTTGATTTCCGGCCCGCCGGGCGGTTTCCAGGTGTTGTCCTGTTTGAATTCGAACAGCGGATAAGCCGGCATGTGCACCACGCCGGTCTGCGGTTCGCCCTGCTCGGGCATCCAGGTCAGCAGCGGCGCGAAACCTTTATTGAACGAGGTGTAGAAACGGTAACCTTCCAACACTAACGGCCGGTCGTCGCCGACCACCCGGCGCTCCCAGCCGCCCTGCCCGTCCGGCACCCGCACCTCGCTGTGAGTAAGACCGCGCACCATGCCCGGCGCGTAGTCCACGGTATAGGGTCCTTGCACAAACACCAATTTGTCCAAATCACTGGCATGCCAGGGACCGCGGCTGTCGTCAAACAATTCGTCGGCGGAAAACGCGGTGTCTTGCACCAGCTCGACATGGGCTTCCAAATGAGTGAGGCGGCCGATGGCGGCCAATATCACCACGCCTAAAAGCGCGATATGAAAAGTGAGCAGACCCCCGCGGCGATTAATCCGCGGGTTGGTGATGATGGCGGCCAGTAAATTGATCGCCAAAAACGCCATGGGCACCACCAGCACCCACACCGACGTGGTCTCCGGATTGCCGTAACTCATGGCCGCGCCGATGGCCAGCAATACCATCCCCACCAAGGTGAGCCGCAGCGAGGCGAAGGGACTCAACACGGCGTTCATGGAATATTACTGCAGGTCTCTTCACCGTTGCCGTTCATCCACGTGATGCCTCGCTTGCCATTGCCCGGCGAACCGGCGGAACCGCAACTCACCGGCGTCCATTCACCGCTGCGTTTAAAGTTGACTACCTTCAGCACCGAACCGTTGTAATACGGACCGCGGTAATAGCGCTGCGGGCTGGGGGTACGCACTTGAGTTCCCGCCGGTAAGCCTACTTCCAGTCCAACATCGTTCAAGTTGACCAGGAAGTTTTTATTCTTCCAGCCGTGGGGCACGGCGATATGGCAGAAATTGCAACGGAAATTGCGCACCACGTCTTCCTTGGCGTGCCCGGTATGGAGATTGACGTTGGGCACGCCCACGCAAGACGAATTACCGGTACTGCGCCGGAAACCGCTCTGCAAGGTTTGACTGTCGGCCAAAGGACCGGCGGGAAATGATTTGCCGTAGTAGTTGTAATTATGGCAACGGAAACACAAACCGTCGGTGGTGGTCACGCCGGTATTGTCGTTCCACGGACCCTTCAAAAGAAAATCATTGTTCGAACCGTGCGGTCCCCAGACATTGCCTTGCGCGCCGCCGCGCGGCACGGCGCCATCGTTCACGTCAGTATCCGAACCATGGCAATCGGTGCAATACATGGTCTGAGTGCCCACACCCGCGTTGAAAGGCGTGCGCCAGACATCGGGACTGCTGATGTTACGCACCGCGATCACGCGTCCGGTGTCCTTGAGCGCCGGATGCCAGGACCGGTGATTGTTATCCACCAGATTGACGCAATTGCCCTGACTGTCGCGATAACCCGGCCAGCTTTCCGGAGTCGCGTAATTAGCGTCGGTATACGTGTTCTGGCATTCGCCTATGGCACCGGTGAAAAAAGCGCCGGTGGGCGTAGTGGGCGTGCCCTCGCCTTTGTGATCGTCCGGCGATTGATATTCCATGGCCTGGTTGGTGTACTGGAACATCGCGTTGGTGCCCGGCGGTGTACCACCCCGGAAAGAACCCAGATTGGGCGGCGAATCGTAAGCGTTATTGGAGTGGCATTTCATGCACACTTGGTATTCGCGAGTCACGTAAGGCGCGTTGACGTCGGTGCTGCCGCCCACGCCGGGGTCGCCACGCTTGACTTCGAAGATAGTGGGCTCGCTGCCGAACTCGGTCGACGGCCAGCCGCCCGGTTCCACACCCGAAATACCGCGCAACACACCGGAAGCATGATTGGTGTGGATACCGCCGGTGGCGGCGATCTGACTGACGGTATGATTGTGGGTGCCTTCCTCCGCGTCAGGTATGTTGGGATTATCGTTGAATAACCGATTGCGGATTACCCGATGAGGATTGTGGCAGTCGGTACATTCCGCATGGCGGTTGTTGGGATCGCCTTTGCCCATGTTGAGGGTCGACTCCACGAAATCTTTACCGCCTTGCTGGCTCTTGAGCGGGCCGGTGCCGATGTCGTGCATTTCGCGCCCGGCCGCCTGATCGGTGTTGGAAATGGGCATGTGGCGGGCCATGGTGGTGAAGTCGGTTTTGATGTCGGGCACGCCGAAGCCGGGACGGGTACTTTGCGTACCGCCGGTATGGCCGCCGCGCAGCACGTCGCCGTCCGCCGAATGACAGGCGTAACAGGTTTGCTCGATGGCCGGCTGTCCGCCATGACGGAATTTGGCGCCGCTCGCGGTGATCGCCGGCGGACCGTCGGCGCCTTCGCGCAAGATGCGCCGAGAACCTTGCACGGTGTGGGGATCATGGCAATTCAAGCACGCCGCCTGCCACACCTGGATGCCGCGGGGAAATTCGCGCAGATCCGCCGCCGGATCCTGATATTCATAAGTGGCGACCGTGGAATTGGCGTGGGCCGAACCCACCCAGCCCGCCTTGTCGTGACAACCCAGGCAAATGATGTCGTTTTCGGCGTTGAACTGGCGGTCGACCGGCTCGGCTTTTTGGAAACGGTTCACTCGCAAAAACTTCACATTCTCCCCGGAGGTGTCGCGGATATGCGGATCGTGGCAACTGATGCACTCCACGCGATTTTCTTCCAGCGGCAGCAGCGGCGCGGGCTGGCCTTGCACCCGGTCGCCGACTTGCGCCGCCAGCGCCGGATCATACAATTCACCGTCACGCGCGGCTTGCGCGCTGTCGAAGGTGAATGAGATGGGATGATCGTTGCTTAAATTGACGCCCAATTTGCGGGTGAAGCCGGTGGTCGGCCCCATGCCTTCGGGTATGGTGTCGCCCGGTCCGATGCCCGGGCCGGTGAAATCGATATTGGGATCTTCGACGCGATTCAGCACATTGACCGCGCCCAGAGCGAGGGTGCCGTCATGGCAGGACAGGCACAGTTTGGACTTGGCGCGCGGCTGGCCCAGATCGATCGCGTCGAGTGAGCCGGAGGAATACGGCGTGTAGGTGGTACCGGAAAGTTTGCGATTCCACAACGGCGCCTTGGGCGCTTTGGTCGCGCCGTGGGGAGTGTGGCAGAACGCGCAAATCTGCGACTCGCTGCTGGCGGCGGCATTACGCTGCGCACCGTTGGGCAGGATGGGAATCACCGTCGCGGAAAAATTATGCTTGGTGTTGCGGATATCGGAAATACGCTCGGCCTGCGCCGGCAGGACGGACAAAAGCAAACAAGCAGCGGCCAGCGCGAGGATGCCTCTGTTTCGCAGCGTCCGTCTCATGCGCCCTCTCTCAGGAACTGAAGTATGACCACCCGGCCATTAAAACTGTCGGCGATGTAGACCCAGTCACGCTCATCGGTCCACACACCCGCCGGCAGATAAAATTGCCCGAGCCCCCCGCCCGTACCGCCGATCGGCAATAACAACTCGCCTTCGGGATTGAATACTAACAAATAATCGAAATAGGATTCTACCACATAGACATTGCCGGCTTTATCGACGGCAACACCCTTGGGCCGCGGCATGTCACCCATGAATATTCCGCGACGACCGAACACCTGTAACGCGTCGCCGTCGGCGGACAACACCTGCACCCGGGCGTTGAGTGTATCAGTTACATAGAGCCGGTTATCGGCGAAGCTCAAATAGGTGGGTGAATTAAATTCACCGAGCGCCTCGCCGCGCTGACCGAAAGTTTTCAACAATTCGCCGCTGTCGCTGAACACTTTAATCGCGTGACCGTGAGTGTCGGCCACATAAATCCGCCCTCGCGCCGCGTCCCGCGCCACGCCGGTGGGCCGCACCAGCTGCGTCCGGCCGATCACACCGCGCGGCTTACCGTCCTTGCCCAAACGGACCACGTAACCCAACTCCGCGTCGGCCACCAGAATTTCACCGTCGGCGCCCAGCGCTATGCCGATCGGAGAAACGAAACGGACATTGTCGCCCGCCATTTCCCAGACTTGCAGAGTGCCGGCCGGTTCATCGAACACATAGACGGCTTGCCGGCTGACGTCGGTGACATATACCCGCCCCGCCGGGTCGGTTACTCCGCCCTGCGGACGCTGCAACACCACCGCTTCATGTTTCGGCGAGGTGAGCCCGACCAGCCATTTAAACAACCGGGTGCCGCTGGACGCGAACCCTTGGTTGGGAACATGGATATTCTGTTCGCCGGTGAGCTCGCCCACGTAGCGGTAACGCGGCGTCTCGGGCGGTGCCGGCCAGGTCGCGGTAAAAGGCGGATCGGGCTGATAACGCAAGGTGCTGTGGGTCGGCGCGCAACCCGCCAACACCACAGCTGCGACCAGCAACCCCGCCGCAAGCTTGGCACGCCTCACCACACGATCCCCTTTTAATTATTTCGGTTTGATCTCGCCCGCTGCGATCTTGAACACTTGGATGCGGCCGTTGAGGCTGTCGGCGACGTATAAAGATCCCCCATCCAGCCACACGTCGCTCACCCCGTTGAAACGGCCGGGTCCCACTCCGGCGCCGCCCAGGGTCGCGACCAGCTTACCCTGCTCGAATATCTTGACGGTGTTGTTGAAAAAGTCGGAGACATAGGCCCGATTGTCGGCGCCGACCGCCACCGCATTGGGAAACACCACGGTATCGGGATCGAAAGCGTATTTAAACGCGCCTTCTTCCGTGAGCACTTGCGCTCGATGAGCGAAACGCGCGGTCACATACACACCGTCGGGACCGCGGGCCATGGAGGTGATATTCAAGAATTCACCTTCTCCTTCACCACGGCCGCCGAGGGCGCGCCACAACCCACCGGCGCTATTGAAGATCAACACGTGATCGAGCACGCCATCGGCCACGTAAACGTCACCGGTGGTTTCGTCCACCGACACTGCGACCGGCCGCCGCATGTTCATCGCATCCTGGAAAGTGGCTTCCAAACGGCCATTGCGATTGAATTTGAGCACCTTGCCGCCGACGCTGTCGGCGAGATAAAACGTGCGGTCACCGGTGACGAAAATATCCGCCACATCGCCGACCACCAGCCCTCTCAAACTGACGAGAA
>CAKKSB010000063.1:7133-27226 GCA_919903055.1 Gammaproteobacteria bacterium
AACTTCCTGGGTTCCGGATATGCGGTCGTACAGAATCACCTGCTGCTGATCGGCGTCGACCACGTATACCCAGTGGTCCTTGGCGGCCACGGCCACCGGACGGCGGAAACGCGCGTCGCGTAGGCGCGCCAGGCCTTCGGTGTCGCCGGTCATCACCGGCTGTAGTTCACCATTGCCGAAAAAAGGATTGCCGACCCGGCCGCCGCTGAGGCTTTCTTCAAAATAGATTTGGCTCGACCCGGTCTCGCCGACCATCACGCCTGCGCCGGCCGAAGCCACGGGAGTGCCGCCGAACATGGAACATCCGTTCAGTAGCCAAGTGCTGCCGGTCAGCAGCGCGGTTAGCGCAGCCCGGCGGAATCGCGCGGTACGGAGTGGCATCGTCCACAATTCATGGTGGGAGGAAAGGCGACCTTGCCGTGGCAGACACCGCAGTATTTGCCTTGGATGATGTCCGACATGGTAATCGGGTTCGACCCCTTTTGCGGCAGGAATATCGCGGGATGGCAATTGGCGCAGGTCAGCCATTGCGTGTGCGGCAAATGAGGAAAGCGCACGAACGGCATGGAGCCGGTGTTCTTGAAGATGATATCGAAGTCGGCGGCATACATATCCTTATCGCCCAGCTTGCTCTGCCGCGCGTCGATCATGTTCTTCTGCAGTACTTGCACCCAATCGATGATGCCGGCGCCGTCGCGCGGGAAATCCTTCATGGATTCCACCGGCTCTTGAAAAATGGTTACCGCGCTATTGGTGGGATCGTGGATACCGTCTTCCAGGACGGGAACCACCTCGCCCTCGGTTTGAAAGTGCAGACCCTTGGTCCACACCGGGCCGTCTTCCGCGTGCGCCGCGACCGCCCATCCGAAAAACAGCGCGATGGCCACAGCGAAATAGCCGCGGAGATGGTTGTTAAACGCGTATCGCTCGACGCCTTTATTCATGCTATCCCCATTTGGCATGCCGGCCCCCGCTGGAGCGGGCTCCGGTAATATAGCGTGTTTTCAAGACAAGTCACACCCAAAAACGCGATCTTGCCCATACCCATGAATACGGTTCGGGCGGGACGACTATTGCACACCCGCCAGCCGCAAAGCTTTCTGGACTCTTTCGGTCGCGGCTTGCATTGCCATCACGGCCATTTTGTAATCGCTCTTAGCCGCCAATCCCATTGCCTCATCATGAACTTCCTTGGCGCGACTGGTCAGTTCGTCCATCAACGTTATCGTTTGCGGCGCCGGCCGGCGTTGCTCGATGGCCACCGGCACCAGTTCCGCGTAACTGCGGTAACGGGACAACTCAAATTCATATTCATCCTTGGGCGAAGCAAAGCTCTTGTCATAAACCATGGTCTGCTCGTGCAGCATCGCGCTCAAAGCGGCGGTGATCAATTCATTGGCCGATTCCAGCCGCTTGACCGCGTTTTCGTGATCACCTTTACCCGCCAAACTCTCCGCCTCGCTCATCGCCTTGGCGTATTTGGCTTTATCCAATTCTTCACCCGACTTATTGGGCTTCATGCCCTGCGCCACATTTCTCTGATAAGAGGTATCAAAGCCATGGATTTGTTCGAGCAAGGCAGCATAACGGGATTTGTAATCCACACCTTGCTGGTCGGGGACCAGGCGGGTTGCGTTATTCATCAGCCGCAAAGCTTCGTTCACCGACTCCATGGCCCGGTTATTATCCCCGGCACCCAAGGTGGTACGCGCGGCGGTCAACTGGTCCTTGGCCTGTGCGGCCAGGGCCTGCGCTTCGGTATTAGTGCTGACGGCCACCCGCTTGGCGGAAGCGGACGACCCGATCAGCATGTCCGCGAAACTCAGCTTTTGCTTTACTTGCTCCGCCGTGTAGTTGCGCGCTACCGGAGCCTCTTCCACCGGCAGGGTGGGCGGGCCGCCCAAGGTTACCTTTTCACCGGCGTTGACGACGTGGATCTTGCCGCCCATATAGGCGTGATTGCGGCATTCGTAAAACACCACTTCCGGCGTAGCTGCGGACGGCGTGAACGTCGCGTCGCCCTTGAAAATAAACTGGCCGGTGATGCCATCGGTCAAGGTACCCGCGCCACGACCTACTGGACTGGTCGTGAAATAAAAATCGTGCATTACACCGGTGTTTAAACTAAACGTGTAGGCTACGCCGCGGGTCAGCACCAACTCTTTTCCCTGCACGCCGTCCGTTACGAATGCCATGTCCGAACCACGACCAAAATAAGGGTGGTTCGTGTCCTTGGTGCCGGCGGTCAAATGAAACGTCCGGGGCGTACGGTCGGCCACCACGGTCATCGGACCGCGGGGCTGCGTCGCCGGCGCGCTTGCCGGTTTGGACACGGCGGGAGGCGGCGCCACCACGGCCGGTGCGGGTGGGATGGTTTCGGCGGGTTGCTTCATCTCATCGGATGGGGCGGATAATTCGGTTTTATTTTCCGGTACGGCCTGCGCCACTTCGGCTACCGGCGTCGATACCGGAGAAATAGGTGCATCGGCCTTCGGCTGAGCGACGGCGGTTACATTGATCGGCGGCGTCGCCACGATGGCCGGGGCAGTCTGAGTAACTTCTTTCTTATCACCGGTCGCCACACAACCCGTTACTACCAGCGCAATCGCCAGACATACTACTTTACGCTTTGAGTTCATAAGTCTCCTCGCCGAATCTCATAACCATAATCCAGCCGCAAAGCGTCCGCCGTTCCGGCTCATTTCGAAACTTAGCGCAGACGAAACTTACTGGACAACCGTCGTGTTGCTGACAGTTGGTCCGTAAAAACCCGGCATCAGGAAATGCGGCGGCGCCACAATTACTTGTGGCGCCGCTTGCTGTATCGGACTAACGCCAGGGATTCTTAAGCGTGGCGTCGCTCAACGGCGGCGACCAATCCGCGGGCTTGGGTTTGGAGTGACACTTGGAGCAGGTCTTGGTGGTGATCGGGAAAGAAACTTTACCATGACATACGCCGCACTTCTGCCCTAACAGAATGGCCGACATATTGATTTGGTTGGCGCCCTTCTGTGGAATGAAAATGGCGGGATGGCAATTGGCGCAAGCCAGCCATTCGGTATGCTGGCGATGCGGGAATACCACATCCGGCACCGAGGCCTTCACTTCGCGAACGATGTCCATATCCATGACGAAGGGTTCTTCGCTGGAATTAACCCGGTCCCAACGGGGTGAAAGCTTCTTCTCATCGATGGCCTTCACCCAGTCCACATGGTTACCGAACTCGGTGGTAGGCAAGCCAGGATACGCATCCTTGGGCGGCTGCAAAATATGAGTGCCTTCATTTTCCGGGTCGTGATACCCGTCTTCGGAAGGCGCGGCGTTGGGATCTTTTTCTTTTTTCAAATTACGATTGAAGGTATTGGAGGACGACACATCCGCCAGCATCAAGCGTTCGCCGTGTTGCATGGCGCCGTTATAAAGTACCGCGTCCGCCGCCAGGGCGGGAGCAGAAACCAGCAGGGTCAACACCGCTGATCCGACAAAGATTTTCAATTGTTGTCTCATGACCACGTTCCTCACATTGACCGGTTACGGTTGGGCTGGTTGTTGCGGAGCGTTGAGCGCCTTGTACGGAGGCGACACTAGACGCTGCACGGTACTCCCGTGAATGTGGGTGGGCGTGCCGGGTATGCCCGAGTGACACATATTGCAGTTCTCCACGGACCAAGCCACCTCCCCGTTATGGCAAGCGCCGCAGAATTTACCGTCGATGATCTTGGCCATGGTGATCTTGTTGCCGCCGGCCTTGAACTGGAAACCCAGGTCGGCATGGCACACTTTGCAACGGAAGCGAATACGATGAAACCAGTGCGGGAATACCACGGGACGCATGCCGGCCGCGTCGGCGTAATTATTAATGATCACATCGGCGTATTCCGCTTTGGCAGGGGTCATGGCCAACAGGGCCAGTCCCGCCAACACCCCCAAAATGGAAAATCTCCATTTGATGCTACGGTCGGCTTTGTAGGACGTCATGCACGGTCTCCTCGGTTAATTGACGTATTATAATTAATCACCAGCAAACGTGGTAATGGTTTCATAAACAGTAACCCTCTTAAAATCGGCGCGTCACGCGAAAGTATAAGAGCCGTGAACTCTCGTCGCCGTTATCCATCCATCTGAAACTTAAGCTGGCGTCCACCAATCCTATGGTGTAATCCAGGCGATTCTCCCATTCGTTGCGATCGAGGCCTTCATCCGTTGATGCTTGCGAAATCCGCAAGTCGGAGTTGAATTGCAGCCGCGGTATGTTGAAGAGGGTTTGCTGTAGATAACTGATCTGGCCGGTGGTGGTAGTCACAGAACCGTCATTGGCATGATTGGAAAAGTCACGGACCACGGTCTGCAGGGTTAAATGACCCGACAAGGTGCTGCGCGCGCCCAGGGCTTGATAACGGGAAGCCTGCAAATTGATCAACTGCTGCTCATCGCTCAAATCGCCGAAATTACGCGAGTCGGACAACGTCAGCTGCACCAGGGTGGTCGCCCCCTGAAGGGCCGATTGATTCCAACCGAGGCTGGCGCTGTGGTCCAAACGATGCGCGGTGTCCTGCTCACCGGTACTCATTATCTCATTGAACGCCTGCGTCAAACTTAAACGCAAGGACGATTGCGCGTCCAGCATCCACATTCTCTGCGCATCGTGGCCCAACGACGCCAGCAGCGATTGAGCGTCATCGTCCACGTCACTCTGATTTTCCAGTGCGCCGCTAGCGTACCACTGATAGGTAAATCCCCGTAATTCCACTAAATCGGATTGCAGCAGAGCACCGACACGCTCGCGATGCGCGGTCTGATCGGCGCTATTGATGTCGGCCTTGCTGAAATTGACGCTGCCGTCGAAGCGCAGCCGTTTCGAATACTGATAAAAAGCGCCGGCCGTCGCGCCAAAGCTGGTTTGATCGCTGGACTGCGCGGAATTTTCACCGGCCATGGTGTACGCGCGCGCGCCGGCGCTGATCGTCCAGCGTTTATCAACCGGCCGCCAGAACGTGAAGCTGGATACTTGGGAAATTTCCGTGGTGACGGTATCCACCAAACCGGTCGCCCCCTCGAAGGTGGTATCGAGATGGTAGTGACTGGCCTTGGTGTCGAGCCGCAGATCGTCATTCGGGAAATAATAATGATCAACGTCGAGTATGAAATTTTCTTGATGGCGATCGGTGCGGGATTGATCGGTGGTCTCTATATTGCCGCGGAACAACAAGCGCTGGCGGACAGGCCGCCAGTCCAGTTCAACGCCCATAATCTCATTTTCATAGCTGCCGCTCAGATCCGAATCCCAAGTCCGCGCGCCGTAACGCAGCTGGGCCCGATGGCCTTCCTCGGTGATATACGACTGCCGCAAATCCAAATTGGTGGTTTGGTATTCCGAGCCATACACCCGCACCAGCGGGTTATAGACCACGGTGTTGTCGACCCGGCTATCGGTGGCCTGATACAGCAAGCGAAAAGGAGTGCGGCTGTCCGGCAACACATTGAGCATCAGATCGCCGGAATACACGTCCGAAGTGGTGCTGGTGCTGGCGCTGCCGTCGTCCAGGTCCGAATTATCCTTGGCGAGGGTGGCGCCGCCCTCGACGGTAGCGAACCAAGGCTGCCAAATATAAGAACGTAGACGTAAATTACCCAAGAGCTGATTGCTGGTGGCGTCGGTGGTATCGGTGCTTAAGCTACGGAAGCTGTAACCCACGCTGCCGGACACATCGACGGGCAAGGCGCGCGCGACGGGGCATAATGACACCAGCGTCACCAGTGCCAAGGCCTGGGTAACGTGGGATGTAAACGCAGCACAGACCCGTCTCATTGTTATTATCGCGCGCCCCTCAGTGACATAACCCCTTGAAGCCTCCACCCGGCTCTCCCCCGGATGGCGAACCACAACGCACGCACGGACAGCTTTGCTCGCCCGCCGCCGCGCGCATCGCCGCGCGCCGTAAATTTTTTCACCTTAAGCGCCCCCGCGCTTCAACGCAAGATCACCGGCCCAAATGAATAATCCGCTGCTGCTAATTCTCCAAGCCATGACCGGAACCGGTCCAGCCCGCTCGCTACTTGCGCTCACCAACCCGTCCTTATTCGGACTTTAGATTAAATACATCGGCCGCAATTTATTTATTATGACAGGTCAAACACACGGCACTGCCCGCCGGGTTAACGCGCAGGAAGGTGGGATTTTCATCCACATGGGGATCATGACAGGAGGCGCACTCCACATAAGGCTGCGCCTCACCCACATAAGCCCCCCGCGTCGCCACCCGGGTATACAATTTCATATCGGTACGCTCGAAGGATTGAGTGCCCTCCGGGGTATTGACCCACCATACCCGGCTGGTACCCATGATGTCCGAATTGGCGGTATGAAAGTCACGGTCCGCGCCCGGTCCACCCGCGTTGGTCAGCGAATAACCACCGCCCGCGAATTGAATGCCGATAGGGTGATCGTTAGTCAGATCCTTGCCGAGATTGGTGATCACCGCCGGCCGGCCGATGCGGCCTTGCGCGGGCCGCGCCTGTCCGCTCCAGGCGCCGTTGCGAAAACCGGACACCTGCACGCCGGAGCCCGGCTCGTTGATCAAGGTGTCCATGGCTTGCGTGCCGTCGTGGCAGGAAAGGCAGGCGACCGAGACCGAACCTATCGGCTCGATGGACGCATCGAGGGTGGTAGTGCCGAGTTGATCGTAGGTTTCGTAGCCGGTGGGGTCGATGTTGCGGTTCCATAACGGAACGGCCGCGCTGGCGTTAGCGCCATGAGGCGTATGACAAAACACGCAGATCTCCCGCGTGCCGTCGTCATTGCTCACGGCATTCAACCCGCCCGCACTTAAGTTGTGCTTGGTATTAAATACGCCGCCGAGGCTCACGCCCCCCGCCAACCACAGCAGCGCCGCTCCGGTGTAAACCAGAACGCGGTAGCCCGTTTTCATCCACTCGCCCCCTTAAAGGGATTTTCGCCGTCAGATTTTGTCAACTTAGGTGCTAACTTACAAGTGTTTAAACTGACGACGGCCATTAGCGTGCAAAACCTTGCGGCTGACGGGACATCTAATGTCCCTCTTCACCTGCTTTCAACGTCAATCAAAACGGTGCGGGGTCGAACATTATCGCGCATTAAACAACCCGGCTACGGCTTTTCCCGTCGCAACACTTCGTTAAACCCGCTTGATTACATTTACGCCACATCGCCGGCCAAACGAAGAAACACTGGCCATCCATCCTCGACCGGATATATCGGCATAAAAAAAGGGCGCCTGTAGGCGCCCTTTTTCTCATCCCGCGCTTCCGGCTTATTTGGAAGAAAATTTATGATTGATACCAAAGGATAGCGCCGAGGCATCTTGACCGGTTACCGAATTCAACTTGGTCAAGTCGTAGTTGGCATTGGCGTCATTGCTCATCAGGTTGTACATCGCATACACCTCGGTGTTCTTGGTGAAATTGCGATATACGCCCAAAGCCAAATGCGTGGCACCCGAATCGGCCTCCGAGTCTTTTTCACCGGCCATGGCAATCGCGCCTTTCAAGGTAAAGCCGTCCAATTTATGGGCGACGCTCACCAGAAAAGCATTGCGTTGATTATCGGTGCCGCCTTCATCGGCGCTTTCAAAAATCGCCCCGAGCGTAGTGGGACCGATGGCATAGCTGCCGCCCACTTTCATGGCCTCTGCGCTGTCACCGTTGTTTTGATAGGTGTTGAGCAGCTCATAAGCGGCGGTGACATATAAGGGACCGCTGCTGTAACTGCCGTTTAAACTATAAAGATCACGATCACTTTGTCGTGAGGTCATGGGTAAATCATCATCGCCCCGCTGATCCGGCATACCATAGCCCAGCATGGCGCTAAAGCCGTTTATGCTCGGCGTCGTGTAGATGATAGTGTTAGAAGCGCGACGATCGAAAAGCTTGTTGCCATCGTCCACGCTGCCGATGATGGCGTTGAAATCGCCCTTGCTCTCGGCAAAGATATCCAATCTGGAAGTGGCTCTTTTATAAGGGGTGTCGTGCTTACCGGCAATGACTTGGCCAAAACCGCCCACCAAACCGACGAAGGTATTGCGCTGACTGCTGAACGCGGTGCCTTCGTCAAAGTCCACCTGCTGTTCGATCTGCCATAAGGCGGATAGGCCATTACCCAAATCCTCGTCGCCCCTGAAACCCAAGCGCGAATCGTAACTGGTCAAACTGATGGCGCTGTCTTCATTGCCCGCCGCGGGGTCATTATTATTATTGAAATCCAACGAGACATAAGCCGCCCCATACACTTCCACGCCGGCCTGCGCCAACGGCGCCATCATGGCAGCCACGACACCCGCGGCGATCATACGTTTATTCATTATTCCCCCTCGACTATATTAAACACTGTCTAAATCAACCCCGTCGATCAAAAGCCGCCTTGCGCCGCGCGCTGGTCTGATGATGAGGTCTTCCCGTGAAAAATCAGCACAGCAAAATCGCTTAACGGCGTAACAGTAGCGCATAGCCGCCTTTGTAACAACGCCCCTTCTGCATGTGTTTCTCAAAAAAAAGGCGCCCGCAGGCGCCTTATCATTCTTGGATAGTGAAGATATTATTTGGAGGAGAAATTATGGTTGATACCGAAAGATATCGCCGAGACACTCTTGTCGGCAAACCCCGCAACGGCCTGAGAACCCGACCACAGGCCGTAGGTGCCGCTGGTATCATTATTCACCTGCGTATAGAGGGCATACACCTCGGTGTTCTTGGTGAATGAATGAAAACCGCCGAGGGTGAGCTGGGTGGCGCCGCTGCTGCTGATGCCATCCACGTTATCGGCCACCGCGACGGCCGCCTTCAAGCTGTTGTCACCCATTTTGTGCGTTGCACTCGCATACAAGGCACTGCGTTCACCGTTGGCGCCGCCGCGATCGGCGTTTTCAAACAGGCCCGAGAGTACGGTGCCTTGCCCGAAATTCCAGGCAGCGCCCAACCTATAAGCGGAGCCGTCGTCGGCGCCCGTCAGGTTGCCGATGGCTTCATAGCTGGCGGCAAGATAAAGGGGACCGCGCTCGTAGCCCGCGCCGACGCTGGCGAGCTCACGCTCGCTGTCGGTCGTGGTCATGGGCAAATCATCGCTGGTGCGATTGAACGAATACGCCGCATGCAGTTTGAGCCCCGCCATATCCGGAGAGGCGTAAGACACGATGTTGGGCGTGCGGTTATCGAACAAGCGGTTGCCGCGGATATTGCCGATGATGGCGTTGTAATCGCCCTTGGTATCGGAGAAGGGATCGAAGCGCGCGGTCACGATACGTAACGGGGTTTCATAGCGACCCGCCAGCACCGTACCGAAACCGCCGCTCAGCCCGACGAAGGTATTGCGGGCGCTCTGGAAGGCCGAGCCGGTATCGAAGTCCACCTGGGTCTCGAGCTGCCACAACGCGCTCAAACCGTTGCCCAAATCCTCGTCACCCTTGAAACCCAGGCGCGAGGTATTGCTCGACAGCGACACCGCGCTGTCCTCGTTTCCCGCCGTGGAATCATCGTTATTGATAAAGTCCAGCGACATACGGGCCTTACCGTAAACTTCGACACCGGCCTGCACGGCGAAAGAGGCGCCTACCGCCATCGCCGCCGCCACCGCCGTCACCAGCCCCCTCTTGCTCATCATCTTCATTTCACATTCCTCCCGCTATAAGCATGAAACATCATCAAGACAGCGGGCGATTCTATAAACCTTTTGTTACGCATTCATGACAAACACCGACATACACACCAAAAGAAAGGGCGCCCACAGGCGCCCTTTCTGTCCAACCTCGAAGCGTAATAAATTACTTCGAGCTGAACTTGTGGTTGATACCGAACGAGAAGGCGGACATGTCTTCACCCGCCACAGCACCGCTGCGGTTATCCAAACCGTAATTGCCGAAATCGTCATTTGCCACTGTTGAGTACAGGGCATAGACCTCGGTGGCGGCGGACAGATTTCGCGACACGCCGATAGAGAACTGACTGGCGCCGGAATCTGTTACGCCGCCCGCTTCATCGGCCATGCTATAAGCCGCCATCAACGTGTTGTCACCCATTTTGTGCTTCGCGCTCAAAGACCAGGCATCGCGTTCGCCATTGCTGCCGCCGGCATCAAGGCTTTCCCAAATGGCGCCCAGCGTAGTGGCTTCCATCAAGGTGTAGCTGCCACCGATCTTCCAGGCCGACGCATCATCACCACCCACGCCCAGGGCGCTCCATGATTCGTAGCCAGCCGTGACGAAAATCGGGCCATTGCTGTAGTTGCCGGCCAAGCTGTAGGCGTCTTCTTCGCTGTCGTCAGAGCCCATTGGCAAATTGTCGTCACCGCCTGGGGCGGCACTGGCGAGGATATAGGCCACGCTGGCGCTGAAGCCGCTCATGTTGGGTGACATATAGGCGATGGCATTGCTGGCACGGTTCTCGTCGTTCCAGCTGTAGAGACCGCTACCATTCAGCGAACCGATGATGGCGTTGTGGTCGCCGGCGGTGTCGTGGAAAGGATCGAGCGCTGTGGTGGCCGCGCGATAAGGCGTGCTCAACTTACCTGCCAGCACGGTACCGAAGCCGCCGCCCAAACCAATGAAGGTGTCGCGGGAATGCGTAAAAGTTTCACCGGTGTCGATGTCAAAATCCTGCTCGATCTGCCACAGGGCGGTCAAACCATTGCCCAGGTCTTCGTCACCCTTGAAACCGAGGCGGGAATAATTGCTGGACAGAGTGATGGCGCTGTCTTCATCGCCGGCAACAGTGGTGTTGTTGTTCATGAGATCAATAGAAGCGCGGGCTTGGCCATATACTTCCACGCCGGCTTGGGCGGCCAGAGGGGCCGTCAATACGGCGGCAACACCAAGTGCAATCAACTTCTTGTTCATAGATATCTCCCTGTAGGGTTTAAATTCGGTGGATTAAAAATGCTTAATCACTTAACTCAAGAGACTTGAGGTGAGGAGACTCTACGAAGGTGTAGATGCAAAGACAACTCTTATTTTCAAAAAAACAACATCAGTGAAATCGTGTTGTTAAAAAGATACAAGAGGGGGGTGAGTCAAGACGGAAAAATGGCTGGGGGACTAGGATTCGAACCTAGGTTGGCGGAGTCAGAGTCCGCAGTCCTACCGCTAGACGATCCCCCAATAACAGCAGCAAGGAACAAGTTACAAGTAGCAAGAAATTAGATCAACTCTCACCTTCATAATGTTTGATGAGGCCTCGGAGCATGCGGGAAATTTCAGCGGCTTCGCGGATCATAACTAAAGGCTGTATCCCGCTCCAGCAACCCAACTTCCGCGGCGATATAAAGCTGGGTGCGCAGCTCTCCACTCGACCCTTTCGCGATCTTCAAGAATCGACAAAATTCGCGCGGAGAATCACGCTCAAACCCTTCGGCGATATTGGAAGGAACCGATAAGGCTGAACGCGTAATTTGATCCCTGAAGCCGTACTCTTTACTGTGTTCAAGGATCTGAAATACATCAACAGCCAACCGGCATCCACGCTTCCAAACTTCCAGCTTTTCCAACGCGTCAATGCCGGAATTGGCCATTCGTCTTTGCTTGCTACTTGCTACTCGGCTCTTGCTACTAGTACTAGCGTTTCGAGTACTGCGGACGCTTGCGGGCTTTGTGCAAACCGACTTTCTTACGTTCCACCTCGCGGGCGTCGCGGGTGAGGAAGCCGGCCTTGCGCATCTGGCTGCGCAGGGTCTCGTCGCGGTCGACCAGGGCGCGGGCGATGCCATGACGGATGGCGCCGGCCTGACCGCTGTTGCCGCCGCCGCGCACGGTGATGGCGATGTCCAAGGAACCGACCATATTGACCGCTTCCAAGGGCTGGAGCACGACGCGACGGGGCGTCTCGCGGCCGAAGTAATGTTCGAGCGTACGATTATTGATGGTGATCTTTCCGGAGCCGCTGCTCAGGAAAACGCGGGCCGTCGCGGATTTGCGGCGGCCGATGGTGTTATTGGTCTGCTGTGCCATGAACAGTCCTGCGCTAAATGAATTAAATATCCAGGGGCTGCGGTTGCTGCGCCTGATGATTATGCTCGGGGCCGGCGAAGACTTTGAGCTTGGTGAACATGGCCCGCCCGAGTGAATTCTTGGGCAACATGCCTTTCACCGCGATCTCGACCACTTGTTCCGGCGCGCGCTCCAGCATCTTTTGAAAGCTGAAGGAACGCATATTACCGATGTGGCCGGTGTGATGATGGTACATCTTGTCGGTGAGTTTTTTACCGGTGACTTGCACCTTGTCGGCATTCACCACCACGATGTAATCGCCGGTATCCACGTGCGGGGTGTATTCCGCCTTGTGCTTGCCGCGCAGGCGCCGCGCGATTTCGCTGGCCATGCGCCCCAAGGTCTTGCCGCTGGCGTCCACCACGTACCAGTCACGCTTGACGGTCTCTGATTTTGCGCTGAAGGTCTTCATCCGAATGAATCCTGAAAAAGCTGATTTTAAGAAACGCGGGATTCTACAGCAGGCCCCGCCCCGGCACAAGCTGCGTCAGCGGATCAAACGCCGCCGCAGCAGCCAAGTGGCCGCGGTCAAAGCCGCCGTAGCGCAGACCGCCAGCACGGCCAGATGCAGCAGCGGCGCGACTAACGGCAAGCCGGTCACCAGCGGCCGCACCACCGCTACCACATGGGTG
This sequence comes from Gammaproteobacteria bacterium, assembly GCA_919903055.1. Classification (GTDB taxonomy): domain Bacteria; phylum Pseudomonadota; class Gammaproteobacteria; order DRLM01; family DRLM01; genus CAKKSB01. The sequence goes on from CAKKSB010000063.1 coordinate 19,774, forward strand.
AGGGGAAACCATTGCGCCAGCCCCTGCACCCAGCCCGGCATAACCTCTATCGGGAAAAACACCCCGCTCAGCAAAAACATCGGAGTAATGATGAGGGTGGAATAATACATAAAGAAATCGAAGCCGGTGGCCACCGAAGTCACCACCAAGGCCATGGCGCCGAAGGCCAAACCCGCCAGCAGCAGCACCGGCAAGGCCCACAAGGCGCTCCAATCGTGCACCGCCCCCAGCGCCGCCGCCACGACCAGGATAGGCGTGCTGTTGATCAGCGCCTTGGTACCGGTCCACATCATCTCGCCCACCACCACGTCCCGCACGCTCAACGGCGTGGCGAGGATGCCTTCCCAGGTCTGCTGCATCGACATGCGCACATAAGCGGAATACAGGCCTTCCAAAGTCGCGGAGTTCATGGCGCTGCCGCAAACGATGCCCGAGGCGAGGAACATCAGATACGGCATGCCCTGCACCTGATCGATGAAGGAGCCGAAGCCGTAGCCCAGCGCCAGCAAATAGAACAGGGGTTCGCCGAAATTACCCAGCAGGGACGGTAGGGCCAGCTTGCGCCATACCAGGAAATTCCGCCGCCACACCGGCACCCAGCCCAAGACCGCCATCATCCCACCCTCAACTCGCCGTCCGCAGATCGCGGCCGGTGAGCTTAAGAAACACGTCTTCCAGATTGGCGCGGCGATGAGTGAAGCGCAGCCCCTCCACAGCAGCGAGGGCATCGAGCAGCGGCCGCTCGTCGTGCAGATAACACAGCACGCTCTCGCCGACTTCCTCGGTCCGTTCGGCCCGGCCGGCACCCTCCGCCGCCAACCATTCGGCGGCACGGGGACCGAACAGCTCCACCACCTGCGGCTCGATATGGGCGCGGATCAACTCCGCCGGGCTGCCGGTGGCGAGGATCACGCCGTGGTCCATGACCATGATGCGGTCGCAAAGCCGTTCCGCCTCTTCCATATAATGCGTGGTGAGCAGCAAGGTCTTGCCGGCGGCCAGCAACTCGCGCAGCCGCCGCCACAACAATTGGCGCGCCTGCGGATCGAGACCGGTGGTGGGTTCGTCGAGGATCAGCAGCTCAGGATCGTTGATCAGGGCGCGGGCCAGGGTGAGCCGCCGCTTCATCCCGCCGGACAGGGCGCTGATCTTGGCGCCGGCCCGCTCGGTGAGCGCGGCGAATTCCAGCAAGACCGGCACCCGTTCGGCCAGCGCGGCGCGGCCCAGGCCGAAATAACTGCCGTAGGTTTGCAGATTCTCGGCGACGGTGAAATCCGGATCGAGATTATCGAACTGGGGCACCACGCCCAGCCGCCGCCGCATCTCGGCGGCCCGCGCCGGCACCGGCAGCCCCAGCACTTCCAGCGTGCCGCCGCTGGGATGGGCGGTGCCCAGCAATAAACGCAGGGTGGTGGTCTTGCCCGCGCCGTTGGGACCGAGCAGCCCCACGCATTCGCCGCGATAGACGCTGAAGTCGATCCCCTTCACCACCGGGGTCTCGCCATACAGCTTGGTGAGCCCGACGGCGCGCACCACCGCCTCGGCGGACGGAGCAGCGGCCACGGGGGCAAGGGTGAAGGCGACGCCGTTCAAATCTTCAACCGCTCCACCACCCGGCCGTGCTGCAAATGCTCATCGATGATCTCGTCGATGTCTTCTTCGTCCACGTAGCTGTACCACACGCCCTCGGGATAGACGACCACCACCGGCCCCTGCTCGCAGCGGTCCAGGCAGCCGGCGGTATTGATGCGCACTTTATCTTTACCGGCCAGACCCAATTCCTTCACCCGCTTTTTGGCGTAGTCGCGCAAGGCGGTCGCGCCGCAGTTTTCGCAGCTCTGGCGTTCACCGTCGCGTTGATTGGTGCAGAAAAAGACGTGATGGCGGTAATAGGACATATCGACAATTGAATAGCTTGAAGTGGCAAGACAAGGCACAAGAGAATACCATGATTGCATGCCGACCTTTACCGCGTTTTGAATCAGGTTGTTCTTACTTGCCCTCCGCCGCCCGCCACTCGTCCCTGCTCAAAACCACCGATCGCTGCGTGATGTGCGGCATGTGCCTGCCGCACTGCCCCACTTATCATCTGACCCGCGACGAGGCCGAATCGCCGCGCGGCCGTATCGCCCTCATTCAAGGCGTGTTGAGCGGCCGGCTCGAGCAAACGGCGCGGCTCGAAACCCATCTCGACCACTGCCTCGGCTGCCGCGCCTGCGAAGCGGTCTGCCCTTCCGGCGTGCCCTACGGCGAGATCATCGACGGCGCGCGGGCCGCACTCTCGGAACAGGCCCCGCCCGCGCCGCGCTGGCGGCGCCTGGCTTGGGGCTGGGTCACCGGCGTGATCTCGGACCGGCGCCGCCTCTATCGCGCCGCGCGTGCGTTACGGTTCTATCAACGCAGCGGTCTGCGGCGACTCGCGCGCCTCAGCGGTCTCACGCGCCGCGGTAGCCTCGGACGTTTGGACGCGCTGCTGCCGCCGTTGCCCGCGCCGCGCGCCTGGCCCGCCCAGCTCCCGGCCCAAACCGAGCCGCACGGCGAAGTCGGCTTGTTTCTCGGTTGCGTCTCCGATGTGGCGGACCGCGCGACTCTCGATGCCGCCGCGCAACTCCTGACCCGCCTCGGCTACCGCGTGCATCTGCCGGAGGGGCAAACCTGTTGCGGCGCGCTGCACCTGCATCAGGGCGATCCGGCCACCGCGCAGGCGCTCGCGCAACGCAATCGCGCGGCCTTCAAAGCGCATGCGCTGGAGGCCATCATCTCCGTCGTCAGCGGCTGCGGCGCCACCCTCGCCGAATACTCCGGCCAGAACGGCGCGGGGCTGGGCGCGCCGGTGCGCGACATCAGTGAGTTTTTGCACGGCATCAGCTGGCCGGAAGACATCCGCTTCGCGCCGTTGCGCAAAAAAGTCGCGGTACAGGACCCTTGTTCGCTGACCCACGTGCTGCGGCAAAACCAGGCGCCTTATTCCCTGCTGGCGCGCATCCCGGAGATCGAACTCATCGCCCTGCCCGACAACCGCCGCTGCTGCGGCGCGGCGGGCAGTTACATGCTCACCCAGCCCGCGATGGCGGAAAAACTCCGCGACGAAAAAATCGCCGCCTTAAAGGCCGGCGGCGCCGAGATCCTGCTCACCTCCAACATCGGCTGCGCGCTGCATCTGCGGGCCGGCCTACGCGCGGCGGGGATGGAAATCGAAGTCATGCACCCGATTGCGCTGCTGACGCGGCAGTTGCGAACAGCCGGTACGGTGTAAAGTCGATTTTCCATCCTTTAATACTTGCAACTTACCGCCCACAACTTGTAACTTTGCTCGCATGAATACACGCCGCTACAGCCCGCTCGATCAATTCCTGATCCACCTCGACAATGCGGTGCGCGCCGTATGGGGCGCGCCCGCCGTCACCGAGCGGCCCGACCCCGCCGATGCCGCGCCCGAAGGCGAATTGAGCGACGCCGAAAAACGGCTTTCCGCCGGCCTGATGCGGGTCAATCACGCCGGCGAGGTGTCGGCCCAAGCCCTTTATCAAGGTCAGAGCCTCACCGCCAAACTGCCCATGGTGCGCGAGAAAATGGAACGGGCGGCGCGCGAAGAAAACGATCATCTCGCCTGGTGCGAACAGCGCTTGAAGGCGCTGGACAGCCGCACCAGCCTGCTCAGCCCGCTGTGGTATGGCGGCTCATTCGCCATCGGCGCCCTCGCCGGTCTCGCGGGCGACAAATGGAGTCTGGGTTTCGTGGTGGAAACCGAGCGGCAGGTGGTGAAGCACTTGGAGGAACACCTGCAACAGCTACCCACGGCGGACCACAAAAGCCGCGCCGTGCTGGAACAGATGAAGGAAGACGAACTCCACCACGCCACCGCCGCCCTGCAGGCGGGCGGCGCGGAATTGCCGGCGCCGATGAAGAAGCTGATGGCCGCGACGTCGAAAGTCATGACCACCACGGCGCGGTTCATTTAGCCAAGCCTTGATGAAGCGCATTGAACCGCCTCGGCGCCAAGGCGTCTCTCTTTTCATTTAAAAAGATTTTCTTGGCGCGCTTGGCGTTTTGGCGACTAGATGAACTGCCTAGAAATTCCCGGACGTCGCGCACGCCGCCGGAACACCGCGACTGGTTACTTCAGATTCTCGCCGTAGAAAATCTCGGCCATCTCGCGTTGCAGACGCTGGCGGATCAGCTTCTCTTCCCGCGGCGAAAGGTCTTCCGCCCCCATGCCGAACAGATAGTTGTCGAGATCGAAATCCTTGAGGGCCATCTTAGTGTGGAAGATGTTCTCCTGATAGACGTTGACGTCGATCATCTGATAACGGTGCTGGGTGTCCTTGGAAATAAAATCCTGGATCGAGCTGATGCGGTGGTCGATGAAATGCTTCTTGCCCTTCACGTCGCGGGTGAAACCGCGCACCCGATAGTCCATGATCACGATGTCGGACTCAAAACTGTGAATCAAATAGTTCAAAGCCTTCAGCGGCGAGATGCGGCCGCAGGTCGAGACGTCGATATCGGCGCGGAAGGTGCTGATGCCGTTCTCCGGGTGACTCTCCGGGTAGGTGTGCACCGTGACGTGGCTCTTGTCCAAATGGCCCACCACCGCGTCGGGCAAAGGACCGGGGCCGTCCAAATTACGCGATAGGGTCTCGGAGGTCATCGGCTCTTCCGAGATGAGCATGGTCACGCTGGCGCCCTGCGGATCGTAATCCTGGCGCGCCACGTTCAAAATGGTGGCGCCGATGATATTCGATACATCGGTGAGGATCTGCGTCAACCGCTCGGCGTTGTACACCTCGTCGATGTACTCGATGTAATCGCGGCGCTGGCGCGCGGTCTTCGCATAACAGATATCGTAAATGTTGAAGCTGAGCGTCTTGGTGAGGTTGTTAAACCCTTGCAGCTTCAACTTAGTCAGTGGTTTCACCAACGGCGTTTCCCCATCTCTACTGTGACTCGATCCACCGTCCATCATAACGGCTCCTATTACCCTCCCCGCCGCGGACGGCGCACCGCCCCCGGGGAGGGCGGACATTATCGCCCATTTTGCGAGAGAGGGGGATGATAAATCATCTGCACGGTGACCCCGGCCGGGTCCAGACAGTAAAAACTGCGCGCGCCGTCGCGATGAGTGCGCGGCGCGGTCTTCATGTTCACGCCGCGCTCATGCAGGAACGCATGCCAATCGTCGACGTCACCGGGCGTCGCCAGGATGAAACCGATGTGATCCAGACGCTGCGGCCCGCTCGCCGTCACCCCGGCGGGCCAGCGGTGCAGCGCCAGGTTATCCACCCCCGAGGTCAGATAGACGTTGTCCGCATCGGGCCGCCATTCCACGGCCATGCCCAGCAGCGCCACGTAAAAGTGCTCGCAGGCCTCCAGGTCCTCCACGAACAGCGCCATGTGGCGCAAGCCGGCGGTGGGGGCGGGACGTCGAGTTAACATGGACTCTCCGGAAAAACGCAGGGGCGGCGATTATAAGGGAAATTCGCGCGGGCGCTAACCGGCACCCGGGCCAGTCGCCGCGACGATCTCGTAATCATGAGTAATCTCCACCCCGGCCCGGCCCAGCATGATGGAGGCCGAGCAATATTTCTCCGCCGAGAGATCCACCGCCCGCTTCACCGCCGTCTCAACCAAGCCCTGGCCGGTCACCACGAAATGCACGTGTATCTTGGTGAACACTTTCGGCTCGCTCTCGGCGCGCTCGGCGGAGAGTTCCGCCACGCAGCGCGTCACCGGCTGGCGGCCCTTTTTAAGGATGTGCACCACGTCGTAGGCGGTGCAGGCTCCCACCCCCATCAAGACCAGCTCCATGGGCCGGACCCCGAGATTACGGCCGCCGCCTTCGGCCGGACCGTCGATCACCACCGCGTGGCCGCTGCCCGACTCCGCGACGAACTGGACCTCTTCCACCCACTGGATACGCGCTTTCATACTTCATCCTCACATTTACTCAACCCTCACAAACAAACAACTCTTAACATTGCGGGGTCTGAGCAAAACTCTATTTGACCTTCCGTCCTATCCCACTCTCTAAAATATATGGGGTGGATACATAACGGATGCGTCGTCTCGATAACCAACTTGCGAGCAACCGCTAAAACTCTCAAGCCTAAGCGCCGATATGATACCTGAGCCGGCCCGGCGACGTCGTGGCCGCAGACCGAGGGAACCGACATGGCCTTAACCGCAAAGCCAAGACCGGCGGACAATCCGGTGATACAGCGCTTTTTGATTCATTGTCACCGGCGCCGTTATCCGAACAAAAGTGTGATCATTTACGCCGGCGATCCGCCGGACGCGTTGTATTACATCACCAACGGCTCGGTGGCCGTGGTCAATGAAGACGATGCGGGCCGCGAAATCGTGCTCGCCTATCTCAACGCCGGCGACTTCTTCGGCGAGATGGGCCTGTTCGAAACCGAAAAGCACCGCAGCGCCTGGGTGCGCGCGCGTTCGCAATGCGAAGTGGCGGAGATCAGCTACAACCGTTTTCGCCAATTGACTCAGGAAGACCCGGACATCCTGTTCGCGCTCGCCTCGCAAATGGCGATACGCCTGCGCCGCACCAGCAATATGCTGAGCCGCCTGGCCTTCATGGACGTGGCGGGCCGCGTCGCGCGCACCCTGCTCGATCTTTCCAAAGAGCCGGACGCCATGACCCACCCCGACGGCATGCAGATCCGCGTCACCCGCCAGGAACTGGGCCGCATCGTCGGCTGTTCGCGGGAAATGGTCGGCCGCGTGCTGAAGAGTCTGGAACAGCAAAACCTCATCGCCGCCAAAGGCAAGACCATCGTCGTGCACGGCACCCGTTAAGGACGGCGGCGCGCGGTCCACAAAGCACTATCCGATACTTTGTTTACAACAGCGCGGGCCGGTCCGGCAGCTCGTTGGGATTTTCACCTTGAAACGGATAATGCCGCTCGCAATGCGCGGCGATGCTCGCCACCGCCTCCAGCACGCCGCGCTCGAACTCGCCCGCGCGGAAATGCGCCTCCATGACCCGGCACAAGCACTCCCATTCCGCCTCGCCCACCCGGAGGTTGATGCCGCGGTCGGCGACGATCTCCACATCGCGATCCGCCAGCAGCAGATAAATCAGCACGCCGTTATTGTGCTCGGTGTCCCACACCCGCAATAACGAAAAGACCTCCAAGGCCCGCGCGCGCGCGGTTTGGCCGCGCCACAGCGCGCCCAACGACAAGACTCCTTCCACCACGAAACGGATCTCGCCGAGGTGACGGGTCTCGCCGGCGCGGATCGCCGCTTCGATGGCGGACAGCACCGGCGGCGGAAAGGCGGCTCGCAACCGCCACGGCGGCGCGGCCAAGTGCCGGCATAGGCGTGACAGGCTTACCATCGTCCCGACGCCCCGCCGCCGAAACCACCGCCGCCCCCGCCGAAACCGCCACCGCCGCGCATCCCACCGAAACCGCCGCCGCCCCAGCCGCCCCGC
>CAKKSB010000064.1 GCA_919903055.1 Gammaproteobacteria bacterium
TCGATACCAATTTTTTTTTATCCACTGGTAAGTTCATCTCTGGGTTGGCTGATTCGGTCGCTAACGCATGCTATTGCTCCCAGAATGTATACGTAATGCATTTCAATATCATGACATTTGTATTTCGTCGCGTTGAAATCTTTAAGGAGAAGGTTGCGTACGCTATTTTGTCAGGGAAATTCTTGGATATTACTTAAGCGGGGTTTATTGCCGTCAATATTGCTTGTCACTTTGGTGTAATAAAAAATTGACATTAACTCACATTAACTCAAACAGAATTACATGGCGCTCAAACTGTGGACTAAAAAACAATATTCACATTAAGCGGGGTCCTGGCGACCGTTCACCTCGACCAACACGGATAGGGGACGGCACGCTTTTAACCGTTCATTTAGTTGGATAACAAAGGATGCCGAACCATGATCCCGCAGATAAAACCCATATGTTGGTTGGTCGGGGTGCTGCCTTTATTCACGCCCTTATCCAGTTTGGCTGATTACAAAGCCGACATCGGTTTCAGCGATTTGCAGGCACAGATGGCTGGCGCCCTGCCAACAGGGGCGACGGTGAAGGTCACTCACGTCGAAGCGCCGGTGAATGATGTCAGCGGGGGTGCTCCACCCCTCTACATGCCCGACCCGCACGATAGTCAATTCACTGGCAAGACCATCAATCCACCCTTAGGCAATCCCTCCGGCGGTTACTCCAGCCACGCCACTGGTGTCGGGTATTTGTTTTACGGAAACAACTCGTCGGTCGCGCCGGGCATTATCGATATCGCCACTTATGAAACCAATGCCTGGCTGAACAGGCTTATGACCGATTCCGGATCCGCCAGTGTTTTCCCCGGCCGCATCGCCAACCATAGCTGGGTGGGCAACGGCAATTCCCCCGCAGCCACCGGCATCCTGCTGCGTCTGGTGGACCGGCAGGTAGAACGCAACGAATACATCCAGGTAGTGGGAATCAACAACAGCAACGGTACGGCCCTATTGGGCAGTGCATATAATGTGATAGCGGTTGGTACTACCAATAGCTCGCAGCCTCACGGTTCCGTGGCCGTGGACGGCATCTATCAGGCGGGACGCACGCGGCCCGACGTCGTTGCTCCACTGGAAGTAACCAGTACCGCGACACCGGTAATCTCGGCCGCCGCCGCATTACTGGTGCAGACCGGTCATGACGGCGCGGCGGCGCTTTCCTCCGGTTCGACGTTCATCGCCGGCGTAGGCACGATTTATAATGCCGAGCGCGCCACCACCGTGAAGGCCGCGCTCATGGCCGGCGCCGAGCGGGTGACCCATAACACTTCCACCACCGCCAACATCACCGATTATCGCGCCAACGGCTTTCAGACCAGTAATGGCCTCGACAGCCGCTACGGCGCTGGTCAGATCAATATCCTTAACAGCTATCGCATCATCGCCGCGGGCGAACAAAACAGCATCCAGGATGAGGCGGGCGGCCATGGCGCTATCGGGAGCAGCGGCTTCGATTTCGACGAGTCTTTCGGTGGCGCCGGTGGCGGCAACCGCGCCGGCTCCTATTTCTTCACGGCGGGCACCGATACCACTTTGCGTGCCTCACTGGTGTGGAACATGAACGTGTCAAATAACAACGCACTGACCACCACCTTACATCATCTCGATCTCGCCATACTTGATTTAACCAACAATACCATCGCCGGTGCATCAAACAGCGCCATCGACAACAGTCAGAACGTATGGTTGAACCTGATGAACGGTCACGACTATGAGCTGCGCGTCACCGCTGCCGAAACAGCGAATTTTTCGGGATCATATGCGCTCGCCTGGCAGATCGATGCCACCCCTGCACCCGTGCCGGTGCCGGCCGCGGTTTGGTTGCTCAGTTCAAGCCTGCTCGCGGGCGCGACCCTGATAAGAGTTCGTCGTCAATAGGGCTTATCTTGGGTCTTTAGGACAACCGGGTCTCTAAAGGAGAGCGCAGCGAGGGGCGCACAGCCGGTAATAAATCGTGACGTGCGCTGTGCGCATGACCAAGCATGGTTCATGCGCACGGAGTAGGTTCACAGGCACAGCGCACCAATCACCCCGCCCCTACGGGGCACCCTCCCTTATACAAGCGGGGGAAGAGTTCTGTTCCTGAAGTTACGACGCACTACACTAGCACCGGCGCCGCGCCGCGAAGTCTCGGCTAGGCCGAGAGGGCGATCAGGGCGCGGCCGCGGCCCCTGCCAGCCGCTCCTGGTTGAGGCGAATCCGGTAGCGTTCCACCTTGTTTTCCAACTCCACCCGGCCGAGTCCCATGACCGGTTCACGTTGTTTGAGGGCGTCCCATACTCCCTTGTCGCGGTATTGCTGCAAGAGTTCCAAATTGAGTTGATAGAGAGCGAGATTATCACCGGCGCAGCTATCCAGTTGGGCCGACTGCGTCGTCAACTGTGTCGATCGAAGATCGGTGGTATTTTGTAAACGCAATTTCTCCGTTTCCATTTCCTTGAGCTGTCCCACCAATTCCTTGTATTTTTCCACCAGCTTGTCCATGCGTCCCTGCGTGTCGCGTAATCGATCGGCCGCTTCGCTGTTGGCGTCTTTAAAACGAGACACCGTACCTTCGGTGGCATTCATTCGCTGCTGCAAGACAGATTTGTCCGCTTTCAGGCGCGTTGTATCTTTTTTCAAAGCATCCAGTTCTTCCTGCAACTTGGCGTTCTCCGCCCGCAAGGTATCGCGCTCGGCGGCGATCTGTTGCGCCTGTGCCTGGACTTGCAGTAAGGCGGCCTGACCTACATCGCCGCTACGCCGGGTGGTCTCCGCCGTGGCAAAACCCATTATTAATAAACCGATAAACAAACACAGGTAACGGCTGAACATAAGTCACCTCCTAAAAGCGGGCGTTAACATCTAACTGCAATACATCGATGCCGAGGGGTGGCCCATCCACCGCGTCGGCGCTGAGCCAGCGCGCGCTAAGCCAGGTATCGTCGCCGATGCCATATTCGCCGCCGAGGATGTAACCCTTGGCGTCGCTGCCGCCCAGGTGGAAATCGGAATCGGTGAAGGCATCCACCACCGCGTCGCGCTCCAGATATTTATAGGCGACACTGAGACGCCAATCACCACGCTTGGCGATCTGCGGCCAACCCACACTGAGCATGGCCTGATAACCGGCGGTCTTGCCCTCCACTTGCGCGCCGGTGCGCGTCGCGACTCGGTCTTCGTCATAACCGATGTTCTTCACGTAATCCAAGGTCAGCCACAGATGGCTGGGCGAGAAATAGGCCATATCCAGCAGCGCGGTGAGATTCAACTCCCGATAGTCGGCCGCCAGCGCCCACAGATTGCTGTTGGGATCGTTATCGTTACGAATATCGAACAGCGTATTGCCTTTTTGCAGGAAGCTCGGCGCCGTGAAATCCAGCAGAGTGCTGTTGACTTCGTTACGTTGCCCGGCGAGGTTCTGATAATCATAATAAGCCAGAGCCAAAGTGAACTTGGACTGCTGATTGTTGAACAGCCATTCACCGCCCACTTGAGCGCCGAGCAACCATTTATCGTCAGACGATAATGCCACTTCCTGCAAAGGAAAGACGCCGACGGTCAGGAACAAGTGCTTGTTGATCTCGTCTTCCGCATACAAGCCTTCGCCGCTGCGTAGCGGCTGACGCAAGGTGGCGGCGAGGCCTTCGAAATTCAAATCCTGGTCCCACACCAGATCGGTGCTCACCCAGGGATTGGACATGCGGCCGCCCAATAAAGTAATCCAGGAATATTGGGTGTCATCCAAACCATCGTAGCGCAAATAAGCCTGATCCAAGGTCAACGTGTAGCGGCCACCGTAACGGCCCATAGTCTGATTAGTGGAAACCGGGTCGTCGATGCCGCCGGTGGCTACGCGTAATCCGGCCTGCACTTGGTCATTGACCTTGGCGTTCACCGCCAGCCGCGCGCGCAGCCGCAGCCGCTGGCGATCGTTGCTCACATTCAAGAAAGGATCGTCGCTGTTGCCGATACCGCCCGCGTCGTTCACTTCGAGAAAATCCAGATACACGTTCTCGGCGTTGTCGTCGGCGTAAAAATCGCCTTGTGCGCGCAGGCGCAGATCGCCCTTGAGCTTGATGCGCTCCACCCAGGCCGGCACCACGCCGGGCAAGCCCCAGCGTTCTTGTTTGGCTTGACTGAGCACATCCTGCACCACATCCTGGCGCAGCTCGTTACGCACTTGGCCGCGGATCTCGTCTTTGACGATCTCCGGCACATACGGTACGCGTATATCACCCGGTGCGGGTGCTGGAACGGACGGCGACCCGGCGGCGGGCATCAGGCGTTGACGCAGGGCCTCGCCCTCCGCCGCGCTCAAGGTGCCTTGCTGTACCAAACGTTCCAGCAATTGGCGCACAGTGTCTTCCACTGGGGAAAGGACTTCCGCCGCCGACAAAGATGGACACGTCCCCGCCAAACCCGTGGCGAACAAAAAAGAAACCAGTATTTTTTTCATGATAAAGATAACCGATCCAATACAAATTTGAAAAACCGTTGATGCCCGCACACGTCGTCACAGCTTGTTACAAGCGCGAGACCACCCGCAGGCGTACCGGCTGCTCGGTCCCAGCCGGCGGTGGCTGCCGTACCCGTTCGATATCGGTCAGCGCCATCGTGAGACTGCGATCGAGATCTTTATCGCCGGTGGACTTTATCAATTCCACCCGCTCGATACGCCCGCCGGTATCCAGCCAGAGATTGACGATCGCCGAGTAGCGGCGCTTGCGCACCGCATCGTGGGCATTGAGCAGGCTTTGCAATTCCTGCCCCAGCATGCGCTTGTACCAGGCCTCGGCGCTGCCGCCGTTGCCGCCCAGTAAGGCGCGGCCGCCCTTGTTGCCCGTCAAACCGAAACCATCACCGCCCGCGCCGCCTTCGGCGTCCAGACCCAATTGCTCACCGGGCGGTGCCTCGTCGGCCTGCTCGGGCATATCTTCCGGCACAGGTTCCGGCTCCGGCAGCTCCACTTTTTCTTCGACTTCCGGTGGAGGCGGCTCATCCACTTTAGGTGGCGGCGGTGGCGGTGGCGGCGTCAGCAAAGTAATCTGCTGCACGAGTTTTTTAGCTTGAACCGTGTCTTCGCCCAACCAGGCTTTCAGGTAATACACCAAACCCACCGCCAGCATGATGGCCAGGGCGATCGTCACGCCGGGAATCCAGCGCACGAAACGGGTCTTGGTGCTCACGGCAATGCATCCACTTGCAACCCCTCACTTGACCAGACGTTGCGTCACTAAACCAAGCTGGGTGATCTCCAAGCGCCCCATCAAGTCCAACACCTCCACTACCTTTTGATACTGCACCACGCCGTCGGCTTTGATCACCACCGGCAAAGCGGGATTCACCGCCTTGTATCCACGCAGGCGCGTCTCGAGTTCCGGCAAAGTGACCGGGAAAGTATCGAGATAAATCGTGCCATCCTGGGTGATGGTCACCGCTTTGGTTTGCGGCTTGGCAAGACTCGGCGTAGCGCTGGCCTTGGGTAGATTCACTTTGATGCCCTGCACCGTCGCCGTGGTCATGATGATGAAAATCACCAGCAGCACATACGCAAGATCGAGCATGGGTGTGACGTTGATGTCGTCGTAAGGTTGATTGTCGCCGCGTACGTCCATGGTCTTCAGTTCATTGACCGTGATGTTCGGCGATACGGCCGAGGTATTCATCGACGAATACCCGCATGTCGGCGCTGATGTCGCGGATGCGCGAACCGAGATAGTTGTAACCGAACAGCGCGGGAATGGCGACGCCCAGTCCCGCAACCGTCGCGACCAAGGCGGCGGCGATACCGGGGGCGATGGCATTGATGTTGACGTCGCCGCTGGCGGCGATGGCGGCGAAGGTAATCATCACGCCTACCACCGTGCCGAGCAGACCGAGGAACGGACCGCCGCTGATGGCGATGGTGAGCAAGACCATTTGATTGTTGAGCTTCTGCATTTCACGCACCAGACTGGCGTCGAGCGAGGCGCGGATCGCGTTGATCGCCGCGCCGCTCAGACCCGCCGCCTGGGCGCTTACCGCCCGTCCCTGGCGATTGCGAATTTCCTGCACACCGACGTGATAGATCCGGTACAGCGGCGAACTTTGGTAGTGATCGTGTTTGGCGACCAGCGCCAACAGAAAAGGCGAGCCGGCGAACTCCCGCTCATCTTCGCTATCCACGGCATCCAGTTTATCTTCGTTATGCGCGCCCAGCTTGCGGAAATCCTCGAGAAAAGCGGCATTGTCGCGCCGCACGCGGCCGATCACCCAGCCCTTGCCGATCATCACCAAGGCGCTCACCACCGCCATTACCGCCAGAATGGCGATCACTACCCAGCCATCAACGGTGACGTTTTTCAGAATCACTGTGAAATAGGAATTGCCGCCGGTTTGGTTTTGCTCGTCACCGCCATAGGCGATGCCACTACCTTCCATCGCTTGAGTCTGGCTGGCGAATTTGAACCAATCGGCGCCGCGCGGCACAGTAGCGATCTGCACTTCGTCGAGCGCGCCGACCAAGGCCTGTCCGAGGGTGACAGGAGCGTTCAGGGCCGTCGCCAAGGGTGTGCCGGCCGCCGCTTCCACGCCATTGATATATAGATGAGTGCCGTCCCTACCCAGGGTGAAGGCGAGATGATGCCATGTGCCGGCGGTCAATGCCGGACCGGCCAGTTGCCCGCCGCTGTGTTGCATGCGGGGAATTAAGCCATCGATGCTGAGATTCAATTCGCCCATGCGCAGCAATACCGCGTTTTGTTGGGCGCCATCCAGCTTCAACCAAGCGGAAAAACTCCAGCCCTTGTCGGGGCTGTATTGCAGGGAAGGCGCGGCGGCAATCTCGATCACGGCGCCGCCATCGAAACGCGCCCCGGCGCCCAGCAAGGCGGCGGGTTCGGGCGCGGCGCTGCTGCGTGCGGGTTGATTGCCGTAGGCCGTCACGTCACGCGGCGCGCCCTGATCGGCGAAATGATAGACCAAGGCTTGAGCGGTATCGTAGCTGCCGGCACCGTCTTGGCCGTCCGCGGCGGCCGGATTACCGTAGTACATCCAGATATTTTCTTTAGCGCCCGCGGTGAGAACAGGCAGTTTTACCCACACCAGCGCCATTTCGTTGATCGGGTCGAAGCGCTCGATGTGATAGTTGAGCGGCGTCTTGTCGTCACCCGCCACGAAACGCAGATCGGAGCCATCCGCTTTCATGTCCTGGAAATACCCGAAGTTACCTGTGTGCAAACGCAATAACACCGGCACGTCGTTCACCCCGCCACTGAGCTGCGCGGCGGCGGTCTCCACGGTAATTTGTTTACGGAAATTCCATTCCTCATTCCACCACGCCTGCGCGAGCCCAGGAAACGCGAACAAAAAAATCACATAGCGGAAAAACCGTGTAGTCATCGTCCCAAATACTCCGGCGGATATCGATTGCGCCAAAGTATGTCAAGACCATGTTTCAAATTTGTTACGGAAATGGGTCATTCTCGCGCTATCACCTCTTCATTCAACGCCTGTTTTATTTCTACGCGCACGCGGTGTAAATTCATGTTAGCCAATTGACGCGGATACCGTCATGATGATCAACGACAATGATTTCGGCGTGGCTGGCATCGTTATCGGCAACGCGACAGACTGTTATACGCTGGCACCGGCTTATGTCCCCCGAGCTACCCTGCTTGACTTGGTCAAGACCAGTGACTTGAATGCATCGGATAGAGGCAATAATCTGCTCAACATCCATTACCGGTCTACGGCATGTGCCAACCGGTGAGTATCCCGCCGCGCCGCGGAAGTTATCCGCTTCATGAAACCAAAGCCAGTTCGACCGAAAAGCCATGCTGGTCATCGCCAACGAACTCAGCTGTACCGTGAGTTTATTATGGAACGTGCGTCCGAATTTCGGACATAAGGTGACCGAGGTCGGGTAACTTTAAACTCGCCTAACAATTATTTTAAACACACTTAAGCTGAGCTATGGCGATGGAAATTTGTAGTAAAATTTACACTATCTGCTATTCTTATTTATTCCATGCAATATTTCTCCTTGGGCGGTTTTGCGGTGGCACTTCGGCAAATCGGCGCTGGTATTTTAGGATAGCAAAGCAATCTTGCTGATCATGCTTTAATCCTTATTAAATTTACTACAGCGTTTACTTGATAGACTCAAGCAGCACTGGTGTCTGCGGCTTGCGCGGGCGCACGCGCTGCATATTGCACGTCCGGACTACCTTATGTTGGCGCTGCGAGAATTCAGCCGCGCGCTAACGGTAACTTATGCGCCGTTCCGGTAGCAGAGTAGTTAGCTCTCGTTGGCGAAGCCATTTTAAACGGACTGAAAAAAGGGAATTATAAAAAGCAGATTTACTTAACGAAGTGTTCTACAATCATATCGTTGATATAGTCATCTTAGCGTCATACGCCCCAAGGCCTTACGAGGCCTAAACCCAGCCTTAGGGATAGTTATTAAGGTAATGGGAACCCCGTCGCTTAGCCCTGTGCCCTTGTATCGGGCACGATCCGCATGCATGCGTGTTTGAACGAAGGTCTATCGTTCTTCTTTAAAGAGAAAGGACCTCCCGGCTTGAAAACCATCGGTATCCCGGTATTTGAATATTTACTTTGGCTGAGGGCGCGGCTGCGTCAAGACACGCTGTTGCGAAGTGATCCACGCGAAGAGGCGCCGCTGCGATCGGAATTGTTTAGCGCCGATCAGATGGAACAACACGGCAAAAGTCTCGCTGCTTCGCACAAGCTGACACCGGGACGCGCGCCCGATCCACTGTTGACGCGGCTAGCGCAGAACGAACGCATTTTAGTTAACACCGGTCATTTGCTGACGGCGGCTGTCAAGGGCAAACACCGGATCACTTTGGCCGGCGAATGGCTGCTCGACAATTTCTATTTGATCGAGGACCAGATTCGCACCGCGCGGCGGCATCTGCCCAAGGGTTATAGCAGGGAACTCCCACTGCTCGCTCAGGGCGTTTCGGCCGGACTGCCGCGTGTCTATGACCTGGCGTTGGAAACGATCGCGCATGGCGATGGGCGTGTGGATTTGGAAAGTCTCAGCCGCTTCGTCAAAGCGTATCAAACGGTCAGCATACTCAAATTAGGCGAGCTATGGGCCATCCCCATCATGCTGCGCCTGGCCTTGATCGAGAATCTGCGCCGGGTCGCGACACTCATCGCCGCGGGCCGTATCGATCGCGATCTGGCCGAGTCCTGGGCGGATCAGATGACCACGATCGCCGAGCAAGATCCCAAAAGTCTGATTCTGGTAATCGCCGACATGGCGCGTTCCAACCCGCCGATGAGCACGCCGTTCGTCTCCGAACTGGTGCGACGCCTGCAAGGGCACGGCCCCGCCCTCGCACTGCCTTTGACCTGGATCGAGCAACGCCTCTCCGAATCGAACTTGACCATCGAGCAGTTAGTGCAGCTGGGTGGGCAGCATCAGGCCGCGGATCAAGTTTCGATCAGCAACAGCATCGGCAGTTTGCGCCTGCTGAGCGTCATCGATTGGCGCGAGTTCGTGGAAGCCATGAGCGTGGTCGATCAGACCCTGCGTGAAGATCCCGCGCACGCCTACCAGGCCATGAACTTTGCTACACGCGACCGCTATCGGCACGTGGTAGAGCGGGTGGCCAAACACAGCCCGCGCTCGGAAGCCGACGTGGCGCGAACGGCCATTGATCTCGCGCGGGCCGAGGCGACGACATCCGCGACCAGAACCGCCAACGACACGCGAACCGCGCATGTCGGTTTTTATCTGATCGGCAAAGGGCTGACCCGGCTCGAGCGCGCGGTCGCCATGCGCCAGCCCTTTACTCAGCGCCTGCGAAAAATCGGCGAACGGTTTCCCCTGAGCTGGTATATAGGCGGCATCGCGCTCATTACCCTGAGCGTTACCGGTTTGCTGGTGGCGAAATTATATGCCGACGATGCGGCGGACTGGTTGCTGATAACGGTTGCTGTACTCGTACTGTTGTCGACCAGCCAAGCGGCGATCGCCATGATCAATTGGCTGGCCACCAGGCTGACCACGCCGCACGCGTTGCCGCGCATGGATTTCTCGCACGGGATTCCGGCCGAGTCGCGCGCACTGGCGGTGGTGCCGACCATGCTCACCAGCATCCAGGGCGTCGAGAATTTGGTCGATGATTTGGAAGTGCGTTTTTTGGCCAATCGAGGCAGTAATCTCTATTTCGGTTTGCTCACGGATTTGCGAGACGCGCGCGAAGAACATTTGCCCGAGGACCAACCGTTATTGGAATTGGCGCACGAGCGAATCAGCGAGCTGAACGAAAAGTATCGCGGGGAAAACCCTGGCGCATTCTTTCTCTTCCATCGGCCGCGGCGCTGGAATCCGCAAGAAGGTTTGTGGATGGGTTATGAGCGTAAGCGCGGCAAACTCGCGGAATTGAATGGCCTGCTGCGCGGTAACGCGAAAGACCGTTTCGCGCGGGTAGTCGGCGATATGAAACTGCTCGCGACCGTTAAATACGTTATCACCCTGGATACCGATACTCAACTGCCGCGTGATGCGGCGCGTGAATTGGTGGGCGCGATGGCGCACCCGCTCAACCGCCCGCGTTACCACCCGGCCAAACGGCGCATCGACGAAGGTTATGCCATTCTGCAACCACGCGTGGAAGCCACCCTGCCCAGCATCAATCGCTCGCGTTACGCACGCCTGTGGAGCAGTGAAGCGGGCATCGATCCGTATACCCGCGTAGTCTCCGATGTCTATCACGACTTGTTCGGCGAAGGTTCTTTTATCGGCAAAGGCATTTACGACGTGGACGCTTTCGAACAGGCCTTGAGCGGATGTTTTCCCGAGAACCGCATACTCAGCCACGATTTGCTGGAAGGTTGTTACGCACGTTCAGGACTTTTGAGCGACGTGCAATTGTATGAAGATTTCCCGGCGCGTTATCACGCCGACGTCAGTCGCCGCCACCGTTGGATACGCGGTGATTGGCAGTTGGCGCGCTGGATAACCTCCAGCGTACCGGGTTTCGAACCGCGCCGTCTCGTAAAAAATTCTTTGTCGGCCCTATCGCGCTGGAAATTGTTCGACAATCTGCGGCGCAGTCTCGTCCCGACGGCGTTAAGCTTGCTGTTCGTCGCGAGCTGGACGATGTTGCCCTCGGCCTGGTTCTGGACGACCATGGCGCTCGGCATCCTGCTATTTCCTCCGTTGATGGAATCCGTTTTAGATCTATGCAATAAACCGCGCAACTTGAGCGTTAAACTGCATATCGTCGCGGTCGGACACGCTACCATGCGGCGTTTTTCGCAAGCCCTGTTCACGCTCGCGTGCCTGCCTTACGAAGCTTATTTCAGTCTGGATGCCATCGCGCGTACGGCAATCCGCTTGCTGTTTACCCACCGCCGGCTGCTCGAATGGAATCCTTCGAGCGAAACCGAACGTAACGGCCGCAACGATCTCGCCGCCGCGTTCCGGTCGATGTGGAGCGCGTCCACGCTCGCCGCCGTGGTGGCGCTTTACCTCGTCATCAACCAGCCCGCCACGCTGGCGATAGCCGCGCCGATACTGTTTTTGTGGCTGATATCGCCGGTCATCGCCTGGTGGATCAGCCGGCCGCTCACCGACCGGCCGCTACGTTTGAATGCCGGGCAAACTCTTTTTCTTCATCAACTCTCGCGGCGGACTTGGGCGTTCTTCGACACCTTCGTCGGGCCGCAAGACCATTGGCTGCCGCCGGACAATTTTCAGGAGCATCCCAACCCCGTCGTCGCGCACCGCACCTCGCCCACCAATATCGGCTTGGGACTGCTGGCGAATCTGTCCGCTTATGATTTCGGCTACATTTGCGCCGGACAATTCATCGAACGCACGGCGAATACCTTCGACACCATGGCGTCCCTGGAACGGCATCGCGGCCATTTTTACAACTGGTACGACACCCTGTCGCTGCGGCCCTTGCATCCGACCTATGTATCGTCGGTGGACAGCGGCAATCTCGCCGGACATTTACTGACCTTGCGGCCAGGTTTACTGGCGCTACCCGATCATAAAATCTTGCACGCGCGCTGGCTCGAGGGCTTACAGGATACGTTGAGCATCTTGGTGTCGGAAACAGATGGAACCGCACCGATAACACTCGCGCATCTCCGCAAGCAAATCGAGTCCACGCGCGCGCACCGGCCCGCTACGCTCACAGCGGCGAGGTTGTTTATCGAAAACTTGGCGACCTCGGCGGTGCAAGTCATCGGCAACCTGCAAACCGGTGCGGCGCAAGAGTGGGCTCAAGCCCTGCTGCGGCAATGCCAAGCCATACTCGACGATGTGACTATGCTCGCACCCTGGCTCGCGCTGCCAGCCGCGCCGGACGGCTTGAATGATTTCTCGTTCGACAGCGAAATTCCCAGCTTGCGCGAGCTGGCCGGGTTTGAATTTGAATGGCTACCGCGCATCGACATCCGGCTCACGGCGGATGTCACGCCGGAACAGCGCGCCTGGCTGCAACAATTCCAGCGGAGCGTAGTGCAAGCGAGCGCCCGCGCTCAAGAACGAATGACGCGTATCGAACGTCTGGCAGTGCGCTCCGACGAATTCGCCCGGGCGGAATATGATTTTTTATATGACGAGATGCGTCATCTGCTCGCCATCGGCTTCAACGTGGACGAACATCGGCGCGATGCGAGTTATTACGATTTGTTGGCATCGGAAGCGCGGCTTTGCACGTTCGTGGCGATTGCCGAGGGAAAACTGCCGCAAGAGAGTTGGTTTGCTCTCGGACGTCAGCTCACGGCCACCGGCGGCGCGCCGGTATTGCTGTCGTGGAGCGGCTCGATGTTCGAATACTTGATGCCGCTGCTGGTGATGCCGACCTACGAAAATACCTTGCTTGACCGCACCGTCAAAGCCGCGGTGGAACGGCAAATCGAATACGGCAAACAACGCGGTGTACCGTGGGGCATATCGGAATCCGGCTACAACACCACCGACGTTCATCTCAACTATCAATACCGCGCCTTCGGTGTTCCCGGCCTGGGACTGAAGCGCGGCCTGGCCGAGGACTTGGTCATCGCGCCGTATGCTTCGGTGCTCGCGCTGATGGTCGCGCCGGAAGCGGCATGCGTGAATCTGCAACGGCTTTCCGCCGAAGGTTTCGCCGGAAAGTTCGGCTTCTACGAAGCCATCGACTACACGGTGGCGCGCCTGCCGCCGGGACAATCGCGGGCGGTGGTTCAATCTTTCATGGCGCATCACCAGGGCATGAGCCTGCTGTCCTTGGCCTATGTGCTACTGGAACGTCCCATGCAGAAACGCTTCGAAGCGAATCCGGCGTTTCAAGCCACCTTACTGTTATTGCAGGAACGTATTCCCAAAGCCACGCCGGTCCATACGCAAACCTCGGAACTGGCCGAACTACAGAGTGCCGCGGGCGTAGCGGAAATGCCGGTGCGGATATTCAGCGACCCCAACACGCCGCTACCCGAAGTGCAATTATTGTCGAACGGCCGTTATCACGTGATGGCCACCAATGCCGGCGGCGGTTACAGCCGCTGGAAGGATATCGCCGTCACCCGCTGGCGGGAAGACAGTACCCGCGATGCCTGGGGCACCTTCTGTTATTTGCGCGATGTGGCGAGCGGCTCGTTTTGGTCGACGGCGCATCAACCCACGTTACAGCAGCCCAAAAGTTACGAAGCGATCTTGTCGGAAGGGCGTATGGAATATCGCCGCCGCGATGTCACGGCCGACGGTAACGGCGATTTCGACACCCATACCGAGATCGTGGTCTCCCCGGAAGACGATATCGAATTACGCCGCCTGCGCATCATCAATCGCGGCCGCGTGCGCCGCGAAATTGAGGTCACCAGTTACGCCGAAGTCGTCCTGGCGTCATCGGCTTCCGACGCGGCGCATCCGGCGTTCAGCAATCTGTTCGTGCAGACCGAAATCATCGACGCACGCCAAGCCATTATTTGCACGCGCCGGCCGCGCTCGCAAACCGATCCGGTGCCGTGGATGTTCCATTTGATGACGGTACACGACGCCGAAGCCACCGCGATTTCCTATGAGACCGACCGCATGCGCTTCATCGGCCACGGCCACGGCGTGGCCGATCCGCGGGCCTTGCGTGAAACGGCGGTACTCTCCGGCAGTCACGGCTCGGTGCTCGATCCCATCGTCGCGATTCGTTACCGGATTATGCTTGAACCGCAACAATCGGTGGCCATCGACATGGTGTTCGGCATGGGTGAAACCCGCGAGTCGATTTTAGCCATGATCGAAAAATACCATGATCGACGCCTCGCCGATCGGGTCTTCGATCTGGCCTGGACGCACAATCAAGTGATCTTGAGCCAGCTCAACGCCAGCAAGACCGACGCGCAACTTTACGGACGCATGGCCAATTCAATTATTTACGCGAATTCCTCGCTGCGGGCCGGCGCGGCTATCCTCATCAAGAATCGCCGCGGCCAATCCGGTCTGTGGGGTTATGCCATCTCCGGCGACCTGCCGATCGTGCTGTTGCAGATCAAGGAGCCCGCCAATATCGAATTGGTGCGCCAACTGGTGCGCGCTCATGCCTATTGGCGCTTGAAAGGTCTGGCGGTCGATCTGGTGATCTGGAACGAGGATCACGCCGGCTACCGGCAATTATTGCAGGAGCAAATACTCGGGCTGATCGCCGCGGGCATCGAAGCCAACATCGTCGATCGGCCGGGCGGAATTTTCGTGCGGCCCGGCGATCAGATCTCCAGCGAAGACCGCATACTGCTGCAATCGGTGGCGCGCATCATCGTCACCGACAGCCGCGGCACCTTGGCGGAACAGATCAAGCGCCGCGTACCGTTGGAAACACGAGTGCCCCGTTTCAAAGCCACCCGCAGTTCGCAATCCGTCCCCGCGCCCGCCGCGCCGATAGCGCCGCGCGGTGATTTAATACTGCACAACGGCCTCGGCGGCTTCACGTCGGACGGACATGAATACGTGATCACCACTACCCACGAACAAACGACCCCGGCACCGTGGTGTAACGTGCTGGCTAATCCGCAATTCGGCAGCGTCATATCGGAAAGCGGCCTGGGTTATACCTGGAGCGAGAATGCCCATGAGTTCCGCTTGACGCCTTGGCACAACGATCCGGTGAGCGACGCTGGCGGCGAAGCCTTTTATATACGCGACGAGGAGCGCGGCCACTACTGGTCGCCCACGCCGCTGCCGAGCCGGGGCGCGCCGCCGTACGTGACGCGCCACGGTTTCGGTTACAGCGTTTTCGAACACACCGAACGCGGTATTCGCAGCGAGTTGTGGGTGTACGTGGCGGTGGATGCCGCGGTCAAGTTCGCGGTGTTGAAAATACACAACGAATCCAGCCGGCCTCGTTGGCTTTCCATCACCGGCTACGTGGAATGGGTGCTCGGCGATTTACGGCCGAAATCGGCCATGCATGTGATCACCGAAATCGATCCGGCCAGCGGCGCGCTGCTCGCGCGTAATCCGTATAACCAGGAATTCACCGACCGGGTGGCCTTCTTCGATGTGGATGAGACCGTACGAACCTATAGCGGCGACCGTACCGAATTCCTCGGTCGCAACGGCACGCTCAAACATCCCGCCGCCATGACCCGCAGCCAGCTTTCCGGCAAAGTGGGCGCGGCGCTCGATCCCTGCGGCGCGCTGCAAGTGAATGTCGAATTGGCCGCCGGACAACAGCGTGAAATCAAATTCATGCTCGGCGTCGGGCAAAATTTCGACGACGCCTGTCAGTTGATCAAGCGTTTCCGCGGCGCGGCGGCGGCGCGCGGCGCTTTGGAAAAAGTCTGGCACTACTGGAACCGCACCCTGGGCGCGGTGCAAGTGGAAACACCCGACCCGTCGCTCAACGTGCTGACCAACGGCTGGCTTTTGTACCAAACGCTGGCTTGCCGGCTGTGGGCGCGCAGCGGCTTTTACCAATCGGGCGGCGCTTTCGGTTTCCGCGATCAATTGCAGGACACCATGGCGTTGGTTCATGCGGAGCCGCGGCGGCTGCGCGAACAATTACTGCTGTGCGC
Source organism: Gammaproteobacteria bacterium (assembly GCA_919903055.1). Classification (GTDB taxonomy): domain Bacteria; phylum Pseudomonadota; class Gammaproteobacteria; order DRLM01; family DRLM01; genus CAKKSB01. The sequence continues at coordinate 16,041 of CAKKSB010000064.1, forward strand.
GAGCCGCCAATTCCTGGAAGGCGACGTGCAGCATTGGTGGCATCCGCCCACCGGCCGCGGCGTGCGCACCCAATGTTCCGACGATTACCTGTGGTTGCCGTTGGCGGCCTGCCGTTACGTTTCCAGCACCGGCGACACCGGCGTGCTGGAGGAATCCGTCGCGTTCCTCGAAGGCCGCCCCGTCAATCACGAGGAAGACTCGTATTATGATTTACCCGGCCGCTCCAAAGTCACCGCCGATTTATACGAACATTGCGTGCGCGCCATCGTCAGGGGACTGCGCTTCGGCGCACACGGTTTGCCGCTCATCGGTTCCGGTGATTGGAACGACGGCATGAACAGAGTGGGTATCGAAGGCAAAGGCGAAAGCATCTGGTTGGGATTTTTTCTTTACGACGTGCTGCTGCGCTTCAGCGACGTGGCGCGCCTGCGCGGTGATCATGCCTTCGTCGAGCGTTGCCGGAGCGAGGCGGCGCAACTCCGCCAGAACATCGAACTTCATGGCTGGGACGGGGCGTGGTACCGTCGCGCCTATTTCGACGACGGCACGCCGCTGGGATCGGCCGCCAATTTGGAATGTCAGATCGACGCGATCGCCCAAAGCTGGTCGGTGCTTTCCAACGCCGGTGACGCGCAGCGCGCCCGCACCGCGATGGAGTCGGTGGACCGGCGTCTGGTGCGCCGCGAACACGCGCTGATTCAATTACTCGATCCGCCGTTCGACAAGTCGCCGCTGGATCCCGGCTATATCAAAGGTTATGTGCCGGGCGTACGCGAAAACGGCGGCCAGTATACTCATGCGGCGATTTGGACCGCGATGGCGTTCGCGGCCTTGGGCGACGGCCGGCGCGCATGGGAATTACTGGACATGATCAATCCGATCAACCACGGCTTGACCGCGGAACAGGTTGCGACTTACAAAGTCGAGCCTTATGTGGTCGCCGCCGATGTGTACGGCGTCGCGCCGCACACCGGCCGCGGCGGCTGGACCTGGTACACCGGCTCGGCCGGCTGGCTGTACCGCTTGATCGTGGAATCACTGCTGGGCTTGCGGCTGGAAGTCGACAAATTGAGTTTCGCGCCCTGCCTGTCCGCGGCGTGGGATACCTACAAAGTGCATTACCGGTATCGTGATACCGTCTACCACATCGTCGTCCGGCGCGCGGTCGGCGAACAGGACGCGCCCCGGATGACCGTCGACGGCGCCGTGCAACAAGAGCCGGTGCTCCGGCTGGTCGATGACCGTAAGGAACATCACGTCGAAGCGACCGTGCGCATCGACCAACCTATTTGAACGTACGTGTGCGGCTCGCGCCGAATCACGGATGCGGAACTGGCCGAGGATGACCGGTGCAACGCTGCCCGGCCGGCTTCGAGCTTCGGCTAAATCATTTGCTCAGACCAATGCCCTACTGACTCAAAGAAACAGGTGCTTTTCCACCCTCGGCGGCCGTGGCAAGATGTGAGTAGCCGGTACTGGCCGTTTCATTGTAAGGAACCCCTCAATGAATCAACTTGCCAAGGTTTCAAAACCCACCAGCGGCGACGGACTTTTTCGCCGATTTCAACATCGCATGGCCGACCAGGTCGATCCCTCTTTGGAGATTCAATTATGGGGAGAACGCAGCTATCGCTTCGGCAAAGGCGAGCCCGCGGTCAAAATCTTGGTTAAGGATCGCGGCGGCCTGGCCGCGCTCGGCCGCTTGGACGAACTCGCCATTTGCGAGGCCTACATGGCCGGGAGCCTGGATGTCGCGGGCGACATGCTCGGTTTCGTCAGCCTGCGGCGGGTGTTGAGCGATCGCCATCCGCTGCACTATTTTTGGCGGCGGATCGCGCCGTGGCTGGTCGGACGGGTCTCGACCAACCGGCAGGCGATCGCCGCCCACTACGAGTTCCCCAGTGAGTTTTATCTTTCGTTTCTCGACTCGACCCGCTGTTATTCGCAAGCGGTGTTCGAGCGTGATGACGAAACCCTGGAAACCGCGCAGCGGCGCAAACTGGATTTCGTCATCGAATCTTGCCGGCTGAAACCAGGCGATCGTGTCCTGGACGTCGGCGGCGGTTGGGGCAGTTTCGCGGAACACGCCGGACGCCGCGGCATACACGTCACTTCGCTGACGATTTCCCAGCAGTCGGAACGTTTCATCAGCGACTTGATACAGCGGCGCCGGCTACCCAATCAAGTATTGAACCAGGATTTTCTGGCGTACACCGCGCACGAGCCCTACGATGCCATTGCCATTCTTGGCGTGATGGAGCATCTCCCCGATTATCCCGCCGTGTTGCAGCGGTTTCAGCGCTTGCTGAAACCGGGAGGACGCGTCTATCTCGATGCCAGCGCGTTCCGTAAAAAATATGACAAACCCACCTTCGTCTCCCGCTATGTCTTTCCCGGCGATCACTCCTATTTTTGCCTGCATGATTTCCTGACCGCGGCGGCGGCCACTCCGCTGGAAGTATTGGCGGTACATAATGACCGCCACAGTTATTTTCTCACCTGCAAAGCCTGGGCGGAAAATCTGGAAGCCGCGCGGGATGAGATCGTCGAGCGGTGGGGCGAAACACTTTACCGGCGTTTCCGGCTCTATTTATGGGGTTCGGCTTACGTCTTTCATAGCCTGGGTATGGAAGCGTTCCGGGTGGTCCTCGAACGTCCGCGGGAAATATAAAGCCTTGCGATGCGCGGACATGAATTCACGCCTGGCAGGCGAACCGGCTGATGCGCGGTTTGAATGCGGCTAGCGCCGCCCCATGAATCATGACGAAAGATCATTTACAACCTTAAGCTACCTACTCTCCCGTTTCATGAACCCGCCCGCAGGATAGACCGACATGCCTATTATCGAACCTCTGCTGCTCACCGCAGCGCGCGTCTCCACCTTCGAACAACAAACCCTGCTGACCAATGCCAGCGGTTTTTTCTTCGAACGCGATACGCGGTTGTTTCTGGTAACCAGCCGTCATGTAATGGCCGATGAACCGAGCAAACATTTCCCCGATCGCCTCGAGATCGAGCTGCACACCGACCCGGACAATATGGCCAAATCCATCGGCTTCTCGATTCCGCTGTACCGCGACGGTAAAGGTCTCTGGCGCCAGGGTCTCGACACGGCGGGTGAAATAGATGTCGCGGTGATCGAGATCGAACGCCCGGCGCTGCCCGCGACCCTGGCTTACCGCGCCTTCACGCCCGAACATTTATATCGTCGGCTCGATCAGATTGAGGTCGGCAGTTCGTTATTGATGGTGGGTTTCCCGCTCGGTTTTCACGACACCTTGCATCATATGCCGGTGGCCCGCCATGCGGTGATCGCCTCGTCGTTCGGCCTGCGTTTCCAGGGCGAGGGTTATTTCCTCACCGATGCGCGCACGCACCGGGGCACCAGCGGCGCGCCCGTGGTGATGCGGATTACCGGACGAGAGCCGGCGCGCAATGATTTGCCTTGGATGCTGCTCGGTGTCCACTCGGCACGGCTCGATGTCGGCACCCGTGACCTCAAATTAGATGAAGCGCTCGGACTCAATTGCGCCTGGTACGCCGACATCCTGTTAACGCTAACGGAAGCTTGACCACGGATCAATTAAATAATCTCCGGCAAACCGGCGACTGAAGCGTGACCGACTCAAAAACAAGTCAGCGCTCATCAGCCAACCGCTTCACAACATGCTTTCTAGCTAAAGCACAAACCACTCCAGCTCGCCTTGCTCCAAACAAGAGATCAAATTCCCTCTGATCGTTCCGCAAGCTATTCCGAAGCCCTCGCTGAAAAATCAAGAAATTTGATAGTTGCCTCAGTAAGGAATCGTTGCGTCATCCCCAGCACATCCTGGAACAGCAAAACGTCTCCGCTGATTCCACACCATTCAGCAAGCCTCATGCATCCAGCCAACTGGAGGCTCGCCGGATCGCGTTGCCACCCACGTTCGGCCACGATTGGTAGTTTTTCACAAAACCGCCGCGCAATAGTGCATTTCACCGCCAAGGGTCGAACCGTAAGCTGACTCTCAATTCACGAGATGTCCGCCGGGCCGTCATGCGCGAATGATCCATCAATAAAAAAGCGCGGCAAGTCATCCATCAACCGGATGGCGGCGGAAAAAACCGCCATCGAGAGTAACCACTGTCAATAGATACGAGGCTAGCCATGAACATCAAACATCGTCATACCCTGGTTTTTATCGCCCTGATCGGCGGCTGGCTGGCCGGCGGTGCGAGCCTCGCGGGAGAGGTGGTGTTGTATCGCCAAGGCGAGACGCCCGACCCGGGTGACATCGCCAAGATACTCGGTGCGCCGCATCAAACGCCGACAGTCAGAACCAAGACCCGCGGCTTGAAGCTGTTGGGTGATGCGGCGGTTGTCAGTTTACCGATAGCTGACCCGGCGGCGGCCACCGAAATCGCCGACAGCGGCGAGGCGGTCGCCTTGCAAGTGCAATTTCCTTTCAACTCCGCCGAGATCCAGCCGGAAATGACCCCGGCGCTGGATGCGGTGGCGGCAGGTATCAAGATGACCGGCGCCCAGACACGCATCGTGATCGAGGGCCATACCGACGCGGTCGGTACCGCGGATTACAACCTGCGCCTCTCGCGCAAGCGCGCGGCGGCGGTCAAGCACTACATGGTGGTGAGACACGGCATCGTGCCGCAGACGCTGGAGGTAATGGGGCTCGGCAAATCCGCGCCGCTGCTGCCGCAAAATCCTTACGCACCGGAAAACCGCCGCGTCCAATTCAGGGCCGCCGATGCATCGTCGGCGGGCGCCCCGGCTTTATCCCCCGGCGAGGGATGATGAAAGACGGTGCTTAGCACCGCATGCAGTAGCTACGTAACATTAACTGGTTTTATTCAACACGACACTAAAGGAGATCATCATGAAATTTTTAACAGGTACTTTCATCATATTGTGCAGCATGTCATCGGCGGCGGTCCTGGCGGACAGCAAGACCAATCTCGATGTCGATGGTGTCAATCAATCGCAATCCGGCGCGTTGAACTCGCAGAAGATGGATGTCGGCAACGCCAAGGCCGGCTTGCTGGGCAGCGCGAAAAGCAACGTCAAAGCCAAGAACATCAACCAATCCCAATCCGGCGCCTTGAACTCACAGAAAATGGAGATCGGTAACGCCAAGGCCGGCTTGCTGGGCGGCGCTGAATCCAATGTACAAGTGGACGGCGTCAATCAGAAACAAAGCGGTGCGCTGAACAGTCAGTCGATGGCGATCGGCAATTCCCAGGCCGGCCTGCTCGGCGGAGCCAAGGCCGACGTCAACGCCAAAAATGTCAATCAAAGCCAAAGCGGTGCCTTGAATTCCCAGAAGATGGATATCGGCGAGGCCAAAGGCGGCCTGCTGGGCAAAGCCGAATCCAACGTGCGGGTCGACGGCGTCAATCAAAACCAGAGCGGCGCCCTCAATAGCCAGTCCATGGCGGTCGGCAACGCCCAGGCCGGTCTGATCGGCGGCGCGAAAAGCAACGTGACCGCCAAGAACGTCAATCAAGCGCAATCCGGCGCGTTGAACTCGCAAAAAATGGAAATCGGCAGCGCCAAGGGCGGTTTGCTGGGCAAGGCCGAATCCAATGTGCAGGTCGACGGCATCAACCAGAAACAGAGCGGTGCGTTGAACAGTCAATCCATGGCGCTGGGTAATGCCCAGGCAGGGCTGATCGGCGGCGCCAAGAGCAACGTCAGCGCCAAGAACGTCAATCAAGCGCAGTCCGGCGCGTTGAACTCGCAGAAGATGGACATCGGCAATGCCACCGGCGGTTTGCTGGGCAAGGCCGAAAGCAACGTGCGGGTGGACGGCATCAATCAAAGCCAAAGCGGCGCGTTGAACAGTCAGTCGTTGCGCATCGGTAACGCCAAAGGCGGTTTGTTGAGCAGCGCCACCAGCACCGTCACGGCGAAAAATATCTCGCAGAGCCAGAGCGGCGCGTTGAACAGCCAAGCCACCAATTTGGGCAATACTGAATAAAACGTTGAATCATCCTCGCCGTAATGCCGAATTACGGCGAGGGATTTTAACCGGGAACACCCGCGGAGGCCGATCGTGAATACTTTTCTTATCCGTACAACCAGGGTCGGCGCATTATTGCTGATGCTGTTGACCAATGCCCAGGCCGTGGAAACCGAGGTCAGCGACATGGATGACTTGCTGCGGGCCAAGGTCGCCAAACACAAGGCCAAGCAGACCTCGATCAATCAAAGCGTCGAGGCCAATTCGGCGGCGGAACAAAACGAAGGCGGCAGTTGCGGCGGAGTGGATATCGGCAATTCGGTGGGCAACAACAAACCCGGCAAAGCGCCCAAGGAAATCGTGGTAGTGATCACCGGCGACGTGATCAACGCCAACAACAAGTGCAAGAACTGAAGAGGCAGCGGCAATCATGAACACCTCATACCTTCGTTACATGGGCATGCTCGGCCTCAGTCTCTTGCTGGCCGGCGGTCTGCTGTCCGGTTGCAGCAGCACCGGCGTGAAGAAACAGGTGCTCGACTCGACCAATAAACTCAAACAAGGCCCACAGCAAAAACCGTTTCGCTCCATCACCAATTTTTCATCGGCCTTGCGATGCATGGACGATTTAATGATCAGCAACGGCGTGCGCGACGTGTCGGTGCTGGTGGAGGATCTGGTGGACCAGACCAAAAAAGTCAATGCCGGCACCAAGGACATGTTGATTTCGGCGGTATCGGACATGACCAAGCGCAGCCGCGCGATACGGCTCATCGCCTACGGCCAGGACTCCGGCAATTTAATCGGATTTCTGCAAGCCGCCGAGCGTAAGAACGCCTACGCCATTGTGCCGCAATACGACGTGAAAGGTTCCATCAGCCAGTTCGACGACAACATCGCCAAGAAATCCGTGGAATTCGGTTTGGCGCAAGGCGAAAATTTCAGCCTCGGTTCAGGCCGCTCCGGTTCGGCGACCATTCTCGGCGTGGACCTCACCATGCTCAATACCAGTGATTTATCCATCGTCTCCGGCGTCACCTCACGCAACGCCGTGCTGATCTACAAAAGCGGCAAAGGCCTGGACGCCGATGCGCAATACAAGAAATTCGGCATCACCTTCGGCGCTACCTTGAGCGAGGCGGAAGGTAATGCACAGGCCTTGCGTAACTTGGTGGAACTCGCCGCCATCGAACTGTTTGGCAAATTGACCAAAGTACCTTATTGGCAATGTCTGGGGGTCGATCATGCCGACGAGACGGTGCAAATCGAAATCGCCGATTGGTTTTACTCCATGGAGGCCCAGGGCGACGAATTGGTGGCCTTTCTGCAAAGCCGCTTGCGCATGCGCGGCTATTATCAGGGCCCGGTCGACGGTGCCGGCAATCCGCAACTGGCCGACGCCGTGATCAAACAACGCGCCGCGTTCGGCATGAGCGAGGAATTGAAAGCCGATCTGCCCTTATTCACGCAGTTGCTCACCGGCGTAAGCGGCACCCCGTCTTCTTCCGCGCCCGCCAGCGGTTCGCCGCCGCAACCTATACAGCTCACCATCACCGGTTCAGGCAATTCGCGTTCGCACCAACGCGGCGAGTTGATCAATCTCGCGGTCAAGACCGATCGCGACGCCTATGTCTATTGTTTCATGCACGACGAATATCAACGGGTGCAACGCTTTTTCCCCAACCGCTTCACTCACGATGCCTTAGTCGCGGCGGGACGGCCGCTGCAATTGCCCGGCGCCATGCGCTTTCAATTGATCGCCAGCGAAAACGGAAAAAGCGAATCGATCGCCTGTTTCGCCACGCCCACCGACGCACTGCCCAATTTAGCCGAGACCGTACGCGGTACCGATTTCGAGCCGTTGCCGGCCCAGTCGCTCGAACAAGTCCAGCAGGCCTTCGCGGCCGGCGCCGGCAAGAGTTTTGGTCAAGCGTATTACAACATCGAAGTTCGTAATTAAAAGGATCGTGCAATGAACCTCCCGACCACACGGATCTTAATCATGACGGCGCTAGTGCTCGCTTCATTACCCGTGGCCCAAGCCGGAATAAACGATCAATCCGCGAAAACGCCCTCGCCATCGGCGACCGCCGATCTCGCGCTGACCAGCAACGCCGTGGACGAAAAGCGGCGTCTCGCGGAAAAGAAAACGGGTGAAAACGGCCACTACCTCCGTTGCTGGCAATACGGCCGTCTCATCTTCGAGGAGGCGATTGCCGCCCTGCCCCCGGCGTTGCTCGCGGACGGCCTGGCTTTTCCGGTCAAAGCGGACCAGAAAGCCGCGCTTTATCTGCTGGATAAAAACGGCGCGACTTGCCTGGTTAAATAAATCAAGGCGCGGATCGCCGCGCCCGGCTGAACCATGGAATATTTTGTGACGAGGACACCGCGGTGAATACGCTGAACATTAGAATCATCATACCTTTGCTGGTCGCAGCGCTGGCCTGGAGCGCGGCAAGCACCGCCGCGCAGGCACCCGGCGCGGTACAACCCGGCCAGATAGAAAAACAATTCCGCGAACCGCCCAAACCGCGTGCGACACCGCAACCCATCATGGAGCCGCCGGCACCGGCGCAACAGGCGCCGGTGAAAGCCGATGCCGTCCATTTCACGTTGAAGCAAGTGCTCATCGAGGGCGCGACGGTTTACCCCGAACCCGCGTTACGTCCCTACTTCGCCGGCCTGCTCGGCCGAGAGATCACGCTTTTAGAAGTCTACGCTTTGGCCAATGAATTGACCGCGCACTATCGCAACGACGGCTACATACTGTCGCAAATCATCGTGCCGGAGCAGAAGATTATTCTTGAAGAAGGTATCGTGCGGCTACGGGTGATTGAAGGATTCGTCGATCAGGTACGGATTGAAGGCGCGGTGACCGGCTCGCGCGCGGTGTTGGACACCTACGCGGAAAAAATCAAACAGTCGCGGCCTTTGCGCGCGCAAGCGTTGGAACGCTATTTACTGCTGATCAACGATCTGGGCGGCCTGGTGGCGCGGGCGACGCTGGCGCCCTCGCAAACGGTGGCCGGCGCTTCCGATCTGTCGATCACCCTCACTCAGGATAAATTCTCCGCCGATCTCGGCGTCAACAATCGCAACAGCCGCTCGCTGGGTCCCTGGCGCGTCAACGCCGGCGCCGATCTGTATTCGGCGCTCGGGCGTTACGAACATGTCGGCGTGCGCGCCGCGACCACCGCGAATGAGGAATTGAATTTCATCGCTCTGCTGCACGACATCCGCGTCGGCAGCGAAGGCGGCCGCGTGAGTATCAATCTGAGTTACGCGCGTGCCAGACCGGAGGAAACCGCCAATCTGCCGCCGGATCTGCAAGCGAATTCGGTGATGGGCGGCGTGGCTTATACCTATCCCGTGATACGCGGCCGTACCCGTAATTTCTATCTGCGCGGCAGCTTCACCCTGCACGACGGCAAAACCGATTTCGCCGGCATCAAACTCAGCGAAGACAAACTGCGGGCGGTGCGGGCCGGCCTGACCCTCGACAATTCCGACCGCTGGCGCGGCATCAACATACTCGACGCCGAGTTCAGTCACGGCTTGAACGTACTGGGCGCCAGTGAAACCGGTTCGCCGTCCTTGT
>CAKKSB010000065.1 GCA_919903055.1 Gammaproteobacteria bacterium
ATGAGGGTCATTCGGGCGCCCTCACCCCCACCCTCTCCCGCCCGCGGGAGCGGGGGTTGGGTATGACGCATCAATCCGGTTTGGGGTCTCTATTGCAATTTTAAGATAGGTTATAAGGAGCCAAAGATTCTTTGCGGTACAAGGATGCGCCGCCATTTCAATCGCGGTTCGCTCTTGAAAATGAAGGAAAGCGAAAATCACATTTTTTGCTTTCCTTGCGTTGAGAATTCTACGATGGAATTATTTAGCGCTTCCCTAATTATTACGTCGGCTCTTCCTCTTCATCCTCGCCGCCCGCATCGCCCATGCCCAGTTCCTTGATCTTGCGGGTGAGGGTGTTGCGGCCCCAGCCCAATAATTTCGCGGCGTCCTGACGGCGGCCGCCGGTGTATTGCAGGGCGGTGTCGATCATGATCCGTTCGAAAGCGGGTGTGGCGGTGTCGAGCAGTTTGCTATCGCCCGCCAGCAGACGTTGTTCCGCCCATTGTTTCAAGCCTTCTTCCCAACCGGCGGCACCGCCGTTGCTGGGAGTTTGGCTTTTTAATTCGGGCGGCAAGTCCTCGAGGTGAATTTCGCGGCCGGAAGCCATTACCGTGAGCCAGCGGCAGGTGTTTTCCAATTGCCGGACGTTGCCCGGCCAATCGAGGCGGCTTAAATAGTCCGCTACGTCGGGGCGCAGGGTCTTCGCCTCCATTTCCAATTCCACGGCGGCGCGTTTGAGGAAGTGGCGGATGAGTATCGCGATGTCCTCGCGCCGTTCGCGCAGCGAGGGGATGTGGATGCGGATGACGTTGAGACGATGAAACAAGTCTTCGCGGAACAGGCCGGCTTGCACCCGCTCTTCGAGATTCTGATGGGTCGCGGCGATGATGCGCACATCGACTTTGATCGGAGTTTGCCCGCCGACGCGGTAGAACTCGCCGTCGGCCAGTACCCGCAGTAAACGGGTTTGGCACTCGGGCGGCATGTCGCCGATTTCATCGAGAAACAAAGTGCCGCTGTCGGCCTGTTCGAAACGTCCGCGCCGCGCGGCGGTGGCGCCGGTGAAAGCGCCGCGTTCGTGGCCGAACAATTCCGACTCCAATAAATCGCGCGGGATGGCTGCGGTGTTGAGGGCGATGAACGATTTGTCGGAACGCGGGCTGTGGCGGTGCAGGGCATGCGCCACCAGTTCCTTGCCGGTGCCTGATTCGCCGTTGATGAGCACGGTGATATTGGAGCGCGACAAGCGGCCGATGGCGCGAAAGACTTCCTGCATGGCCGGCGCTTCGCCGATGATTTCGGTGGGCTTGCTGTCGGTGTCGTTGACCGGCGTGGTGCGGCGGCGGTGCTGATTGATGGCGCGCCGCGCCAGGTCGACCGCGTCGTCGACGTCGAAAGGCTTGGGCATGTATTCGAAAGCGCCGCCCTGATATGCGGACACCGCGCTGTCCAAGTCGGAGTGCGCGGTCATGATGATGACCGGCAAGTCGGGGTGGCGGCCGCGGATGGCGTCGAGCAGCGCCAGGCCGTCCATGCCCGGCATGCGGATGTCGGTGATGATGGCGTCGGGCGGCGCGCGGTCGAGAGCCTCCAGCACGCCGGCGGCGCTGTCGAACGAGGTGACATCCATGTCCGCTTGCCGCAGCGCCTTTTCCAAGACCCAGCGGATGGAGCGGTCGTCGTCGATGACAAAAATGCGATTACTGCTGTTCATGGTGGGTCTCTAGCGGTAGAAAAAGGGTGAAGGTGGTTTTGCCGGGTTTGCTGCTGCATTCGATCAGGCCGCGGTGCTGGTTGATCAGGGCCTGGGCGATGGGCAGCCCTAAGCCCGTGCCGTCGGCGCGGGTGGTGACCATCGGGAAAAAAATATTCTCGATCATGTCCGGCGCGATGCCGGGACCGTTGTCGATGACGTCGATGCGGATCGCCAGTTTGTGGCGATGGTGGCCGAGAGTGACTTGGCGCACGGTGCGGGTGCGCAGAGTGATCTCACCGTGTTGCCCCACCGCCTGCAACGCATTGCGTACGATGTTGAGCGCGGCTTGGATGAGCTGGTCGGGATCGGCGGTGAAGTCGGGGATGCTGGGATCGTAGTCGCGGACGATGCGCACGCCGGGCGGCGCTTCAACCGCCGCGAGCGTCCGCACCCGTTCTATCACCTGATGGATATTGATGGTGCGTTGTTGCGGCAAGGCGTTGGGGCCGAGCATGCGGTTGAGCAGATTCTGCAGGCGGTCGGCTTCGCCGATGATGATGCCGGTGTATTCCTTGAGGGCTTCGTTGTGCAGTTCGCGTTCGAGCAGTTGCGCCGCGCCGCGCAGTCCGCCCAGCGGATTTTTGATTTCGTGGGCGAGACCCCGCACTAAAGCGCGGCTGGCGTGGTGCTGGGCGAGCAGGCTTTCCTCGCGCACGATGCGCCGCTGGCGGTCGACCCGCTGCAATTCCATCAGCAGCTCGGTGGGCGCGCGCGGTTCCTGCAACGGGGTGACGGTGCAATCCGCGGTGAGGGAACGGCCGTTGGACAACAGCAGACTGACTTCGCGTTCGGTGAACGGGTGGCCGGTGTGCAAGGTGTGCTGGCACGACGTCACCAGCTCGTGTTCGCCGATCAGCAGGTCTTTTAAGTTCAGCCCATGTACTTGGCGGGTGCTGGCCGCCAACAGCACTTCGGCGGCCGGATTGAGATAGATGAGGTCCAAGTGGTGGTCGAATAGCAGGACCGCCATATTGAGGTTGTCCAAGATGCGTCGCGGTATATCCATTTCTTGGGCACTTAATTGCGTCATAGCAGACCTTTAGCAAAATCCAAACCAACCGCTGGGACATGACGGCGCACCGGCTCGGCCCATCCGGTTCTTATGTGCCGCTCGGCAGTAATTTCAGCGAGTTACTTGGGTGCGGGATTGCTTTAGTACAGTGCGGGACGCCCGCTGTCGCCGCTCAGGCTCGAATTTTATTTAAGGAGCATAGCGGAAACGAAATGACATTGCACCGAAGCGGTGCGATGGGGCGTGAGGTGCGCGCTGCTTGAGGTCGCCGCTAGTTGCGGCTGCTGACGCGTTGCAGGTGAAAGGTGACGGTGGGCGAGGTAAGCATGGCCTGGCCTTGTTTGGAATTGACGCTGGCGTTCAAGGTGTGGGTGCCTCGATCGACGTTGTTGAGAGTTAGCGTGCCGGTCGAGTTTTCGCCGATGAGGGTGCCGTCGAGATAGATCGCGATGTGGTGGCCGGCTTTCACGAGCAGCGGCGGGTCCAGCGCGACGTTGATCACCACGGTACCGGCATTATCGCGCAGCGTGCTGTCGTGGGCCGGGCTGGTGATGCCGATGCTGCGATAGGCGGCTGCTTTGTTGCGGGTGGTCTCTTGAGCTTCCGCTGGTTCGGGCGGTGGCGGGACCGGCGCGGCGGGAATGAGTTGTATGGGTGGCAGGTGCGCCGGCGCGGCATTTTCCGAGGGAGGCTGGTCGGAATAAATCACCCTGCCGTCCGGAAGCACGGATTTATACACCGCCGCGGACGCCGGGACGGCGAGGATCAACGCTAAAACGATCAACGGTACTTTCATGGGAGCCCCTTTTGCCAGCATTTGTAACGTGCCGGCGCGGTGCTTGTCAAAAAAACGCCCCCGGGCGCGAAGCCCGGGGGCGTGGGTCACCGCGTAGGGCGGAGATTAGAGGCTGTAGTACATGTCGTACTCGACCGGATGGGTGGTCATGCGGAACCGCGTGACTTCTTCCATTTTGAGTTCGATGTAGGCGTCGATCAGGTCGTTGGTGAACACGCCGCCGCGGGTGAGGAATTCGCGGCCCTTGTCGAGGTGATCCAGCGCCATGTCCAAAGAGTGGCAGACTTGCGGAATGGCTTTTTCTTCTTCCGGCGGCAGGTCGTACAGGTTCTTGTCCATCGCCTCGCCCGGGTGGATCTTGTTCTGAATGCCGTCGAGACCCGCCATCATCATCGCCGAGAAGGCCAGATAGGGATTGCAGGTCGGATCCGGGAAACGCACTTCGATGCGGCGCGCCTTCGGCGAGGGCACGAAGGGAATGCGGATCGACGCGGAACGGTTGCGGGCCGAGTAGGCCAGCATCACCGGGGCTTCAAAACCGGGCACCAGGCGTTTGTAGCTGTTGGTGCCGGGGTTGGTGATGGCGTTGAGCGCCTTGGCGTGTTTGATGATGCCGCCGATGTAGTAGAGCGCTTCGTCGGACAGACCGGCGTATTTGTTGCCGGAGAACAGGTTTTTACCGTCTTTGGCGAGCGATTGATGGACGTGCATGCCGCTGCCGTTGTCGCCGACCAGCGGTTTGGCCATGAAGGTGGCGGTCTTGCCGTAGGAATGGGCGACGTTGTGCACTACATATTTCAGCATCAGCACTTCGTCGGCCTTGCGCACCAAGGTGTTGAAGCGGGTGCCGATCTCACATTGGCCGGCGGTCGCGACTTCGTGATGATGTACTTCGACGGGTATGCCCATTTCTTCCAAGGCCAGGCACATCGCGGAGCGGATGTCGTGCAAGGCGTCGACCGGCGGCACGGGGAAGTAGCCGCCTTTCACGCCGGGACGATGGCCGGTGTTGCCGTCGCCGAACGCGGTGCCGGAATTCCAGGACGCCTCTTCGGAATCGACTTTATAGAAGGCGCCGGAGATGTCGGCACCCCAGCGCACGTCGTCCAGAATGAAGAACTCGGGCTCGGGGCCGAAGAAGGCGGTATCGGCGATGCCGGTGGATTTCAAATAAGCCTCGGCCCGTCTCGCCAATGAGCGCGGGTCGCGCTCGTAGCCCTGCATGGTGTGGGGCTCGAGGATGTCGCAACGGATGATGAGGGTGGGTTCGTCCATGAACGGGTCCATGACCGCGCTGTCCGCGTCGGGCATCAGCACCATGTCGGATTCCTGAATACCCTTCCAGCCGGCGATCGACGAACCATCGAACATTTTGCCGTCCTTGAACATGTCGTCGTCCGCGGTGTGGGCGGGGATGGAGACGTGTTGTTCTTTGCCGCGGGTATCGGTGAAACGCAGATCGACGAACTTAACGTCTTTCTCTTTAATTAAAGTTAAAACATCAGATCCGGACATGTGAGAGCCCCTCCAACAGGTGCGATTAATATTTTTTAAAACCAGCCATCTCGTTTTCGAGGCGGCGCCAAAAGTTGAGTGCTTAACAAAGCAGTTAGCATGCCATTAGAAGAAGTGATTGATGAGGAATATATTCTGGTTTATGCACAAGGAACGGTGGGCGCAGTGCGCACTTAAGTGGCGCATGCTTATTATGATTTGCACCAAAAAGACGCAATCTTTAGGCCGCGCCTTTCGAGATCCTTATGGTGATGACCAGTTCCCTTTCGCCTTTCTGGGTATCTAGCACGCTATGGCCGTTGATTCTGCACCACGCGGGGATGTCACTCAAGGTCCCCGGGTCGGTGCAGATTACCTTGAGGGTATCTCCGTCCGCAAGAGTCCGTATTTTGTTTTGAGTGCGGATCACCGGCATGGGGCACAGCAGGTTGCGGGCGTCCAACGTGTGCTCGCTCATAGATGCCATTCCCGCGGTATTTCCTCGCTGGTAAACGGCGCGACGTCCAATTCGTAGGCACGGCCGTCTTTTTCGGTCACTTCGATGCGTACGCTGGCTTCATCGCGGCCCTGGCAATAACGGGCGGTGAGCCGCGCCGCGAGCCGGATGTCGTCGGCGTCGGCGCTGCCGTCGATCAGCGCCAGAGAGCCGTTGTGGCTGGCCGGCCGCAGATGAGTGAACTGGCGGCGATAGCCTTCCAAGAAATTATTTTCGCCCTCTTCCCGGCCGATGATCAGCTTGAAGTGCGGCCGCGGTCGCAGGTGGCGGCCCACCTTGAGCAGCATGATGTCGTCGAGCTCGTAGTGTTTGCCGGCCCCGGTCCGCCACAGGTCTTGCAGTTTGCGGGTGTAATTGGGATCGGTGAGAAAGCAGCAGCCGCCGGCCGGCTGGGCGTACTCGCTGATTTTAAACTGGGCCGCCAGCGCCATTTGCGGTTTGCGCGAACGGCCGCTGAATTTGAGCAGACGTTCGCGGTCGACCCAGCCTTCGCGTTCGGGCAGGGTGGGCGGCAACAACTGGGCGCACAGCGGCCGCAATAAGCGGTCGCCGGCGCCGGATTCCCGGGCGATGATCGGGAAGGTGTCGCGCCGCTGCGACATCGGCCGCTGGCCGAGCACTTCGCCGGTGATGATGAAGTCGAAGCCGTTCTCCTCCATCCAGCGATGGGCTTGTCCCACCATGAAACCCTTGCAATCCAGGCAGGGATTGAGGTGGGCCCCGTAGCCGTGTTTGGGGTTGAGCACCACGTCTTTATATTCTTCCACCACGTCGACGATATGCAGCTTGATGCCGAGCTGTTCCGCCACCCACAGCGCATTGTTACGTTTGGGCTTGGCGCCCTCGTGTTTGCGGATGGCGTGGGTGTGACCTTCCACGCAAAAGCCGGTGAAGAAATTGATGCCTTCGACGTGCACGCCTTGCTCGAGGATGACTTGCGCCGCCAGCATGGAGTCGAGACCGCCGGAGATGAGCGCCACGGCTTTACGGGGTGAGGTCATGGGCGATTCGCGTTAGATCGGGATGGAGGTGTGAGGGGCCGGAGAATAGCAAAAAAGCGGGAGCGGGGGAATTCCCGCCGCCCCCGCCGCGAGATCAGTGTCGGCGGTTACCGTTTTTGCCGGGGATGGCGAGGGGTGTGGCGCGGGTGGCCCGCCGCAGGGTTTTCAGCGCCTGGGTGCTGCCGGTGTCGCGCCATAATTCGTAAGCCCGCAACGGGTCGAGTTGCGGCGGCTGCCCCAGTTCACGCATGGCTTGCAGGATGTCCATCAGGCTGACGAAGGCGGCGGCGAGGCGCTGATACAATTCGGCGGCGCTGTTGCCGAGGCGTTCGGCGAGCTGCTGATAGGCCCCGCGGCCGAGATCGACGAAATAACTCACCTGCACCCGGCGGCGGGTGGCGCGTTCGGGGAACAAGCCGGAATAGAGCAGGCATTTGTCGCCGACCTCGCGCAGTTGGTCCTGGGCCAGATGACCGGAGAGCTGCATGCTGCGCAGATAATCGAGCGCCAGCACGCTGCCGGCCAGCTCGGGTTTTTCAGTGAAGCGGATCAGCAGGAACACCAGATAACTCTCCATGTCTTCGTCCAGCGAGCGTTCGGCCGCGGCCTCCGCTTCATTGACCAGGGTGACCCATTCGTCGGTGACGTTTGCTCTTATCACAAAATTTTTCATGATGGCCTCCGTTTCACTATAGATATCGGCCGCGCTACCGATGATTAAAGCAGCAACGAGCGTGCCGACACGGCCTTGTGCCGGATCGATATTTAATAAGACAATCGCTGGCGCGTGGAAAATGGATGAAGTTAAGTGCGGCGCCGCCGGCCCGATCCCTCGATCGCGGGCTGCTTGAAGTCGGTGATTAAAGATGACTCAACTTAAGGAGTGGCGTATGCCGCGACTAGCGAGCGAACAGGGACAAGTCCGTGGTGGTCGCATCAACCGCTCGCCGAAGAGGCTGCGCGCCTTGTTCGGTTTGGCGATCCTGGCCGGCTACTCCGCGGCGGTTTCGGCCGCCGACGTGGAGGCGGATGCGTCCATCGGACTCGGTTACCGCGACGCCGAACTGATGTGGAATATCGCCGGCACCCTGGCCGGGACGGGGCCCAATATTCTCTCCGAGTTGAATTGGAAAGACATGCAGATGGCGGAAATTCACGCCGCCGGTGAAGTGGACGTGGATAAGCGTCTTTTACTGCGCGGCCGCGCCGCTTACGGTGAAGTGGTCAAGGGCGAAAATCAAGATTCCGATTACGCCGGCGATAATCGCACTCTCGAATTCAGTCGTTCCAATAATAAGGGCGGCGGCCAATTGGGCGAGGCCACTTTGGGCGTCGGTTATCAGTTTTGGTGGTATGACAACACCGTGGGCCGCTATGCGCGCTTCACGCCGATGATCGGTTATGCCTGGCACGGCCAATATCTGACCATCAGTGACGGCAAACAAACCCTGCCGGCGAGCGCTGCGGGACCCATCGCCAATCTTGATACGCATTACGACGCGGAATGGCAGGGACCATGGCTGGGCGTCACCCTGCTGATGGACGCCACGGAGCGTACCCGCGTGACCTTGGACGTGGAATACCATTACGCCGATTACCGCGCCGAAGCCGATTGGAATTTGCGTACCGATCTCGCCCATCCGCTGAGCTTCCTTCATGAAACCCGCGCCACCGGCGTGGTGGTGGGATTGGAGGTGCGTCATGACCTCACCCCCGCGTGGGCGATCACCACCCGCTTCGAATCGCAGAATTTCGAAGGCGACGCGGGGCTCGATACCGTCAACCTGATCGATGAAGACACCGGCGCGCTGGATCCGACGGTGACGCGCTTCAATACCGCGAAATGGCAGTCGTTGACCGCTACCCTCATGGCCACCTGGCGTTTTTAAGCGCCGCCGCGCTACATAAGCGCGGCCGCCCACGTTATAATCCCCCCTTTTCAGCCATTCCCGATTCGTAACCGAGCCGCCGCCATGCCCCACACCGCCGGCGCGTCCCCAGCGGCGCGCGATGTCGTCACTTTCCAGGGTTTGATCCTGTCCCTGC
This sequence comes from Gammaproteobacteria bacterium, assembly GCA_919903055.1. GTDB lineage: Bacteria > Pseudomonadota > Gammaproteobacteria > DRLM01 > DRLM01 > CAKKSB01. The sequence continues at coordinate 8,605 of CAKKSB010000065.1, forward strand.
AGGAATACTGGGCCGCCCAGGGCTGCGTGATCCTGCAACCCTACGACATGGAAGTGGGCGCGGGCACCTTTCACCCCGCCACCTTTCTGCGCGCGATCGGTCCCGAGCCCTGGCGCGCCGCCTATGTGCAGCCTTCGCGGCGTCCCGCCGACGGCCGCTACGGCGACAACCCCAATCGCCTGCAACACTATTATCAATTTCAAGTGGTGCTCAAGCCGTCGCCGCTGGCGATACAGGATTTGTATCTCGGCTCCTTGCGCCGTCTCGGCCTCGATCCGCTCATCCACGACATCCGCTTCGTCGAAGACAACTGGGAATCGCCGACCCTCGGCGCGTGGGGTCTCGGCTGGGAAGTGTGGCTGAACGGCATGGAAGTGACCCAGTTCACTTATTTCCAACAAGTCGGCGGGCTCGACTGCTTTCCCGTCACCGGCGAGATCACCTACGGCCTCGAACGCATCGCCATGTATCTGCAAGGCGTGGAGAGTGTCTTTGATTTGGTGTGGACCGACGGTCCCGCCGGTAAGGTGACCTACGGCGATGTGTTCCATCAGAACGAGGTGGAGATGTCGACGTACAACTTTGAACATGCCGACACCGCCGCGCTGTTCGGCTGGTTCGATACGTGCGAAAAGGAGAGCAACAAACTCATTGAGGCCGGCCTGCCGCTGCCCGCGTATGAAATGGTGTTGAAAGCCTCGCACACCTTCAATTTGCTCGACGCGCGTCGCGCCATCTCCGTCACCGAACGGCAGCGCTACATCTTGCGGGTGCGTGCGCTGGCGCGCGCGGTCGCCGCCGCCTATTACGCGCGGCGCGAGGCATTGGGTTTCCCGATGGCGTCGCAGTCGCAGGAGGTGGCCGGTGGCTGAGACGCGCGATTTATTGGTCGAGATCGGCACCGAGGAATTGCCGCCGAAGGCGCTGCGCCGTCTCGCCGAGGCCTTCGCCGACGGCGTGCGCGCCGGCCTCGCCAAACACGACTTGCGCCACGGCGAATTGCGTTATTACGCGACGCCGCGCCGTCTCGCGGTGGTGCTGCGCGCCTTGCCGGTGACGCAGGGCGATCGGGTAGTGGAACGGCGCGGCCCGGCCTTGAGCGCGGCCTTCGACGACGAAGGCAATCCCAGCAAGGCCGCGCTCGGTTTCGCGCGCTCCTGCAATGTCACGGTCGATGCCCTGGAGCGTTTGGAGACTGAACAAGGGGCGTGGCTGGTGTGCCGCAGCGTGCAGCGGGGCGTCGCGACCCGCGAACTCATTCCGGCCATCGTCGAATCGGCTTTGTCCGCGTTGCCGGTGCCGAAGCGCATGCGCTGGGGCGAGCTCCGCGCCGAATTCGTGCGGCCGGTGCACTGGCTGGTGTTGCTGTTCGGCGATGAAGTGATCGATGCGGAACTGTACGGCGTGCGCGCCGGGCGCGAGACCCGCGGCCATCGTTATCATCACCCCGCGCCGATGTATCTCGCCGAGCCCGCGGTCTACGCGCCGCTGCTGGAAACCGAGGGTCATGTGCTGGCGGATTTCGCCGCGCGCAAAGAAGCCATCCGCGGCCAGATCGTCGAGATCGCGCGGACGGCGGGCGGCGCGGCGGTGATCGACGAGGCCTTGCTCGATGAAGTGACCGCGCTGGTGGAATGGCCGGTGGCCTTGCTCGGCGACTTCGAAGCGCGTTTTCTCGCGCTGCCGCCCGAGCCGCTGATCTCCACCATGAAGGGCAATCAGAAATATTTTCACCTGATCGATGCCACGGGTAAATTGCTGCCGCATTTCATCACTGTCTGCAACATCGACAGCCGCGATCCCGCGCAGGTGCGCGCCGGCAACGAACGGGTGATCCGACCGCGCTTCAGCGACGCGGCGTTTTTTTGGGAACAAGACCTTCGCCAAACTTTGGAACAACGCGTCGATACGCTCAAGACCGTGTTGTTTCAAGCCAAGCTCGGCAGCGTTTACGACAAGTCGCAACGCACCGCGGCGCTGGCCGGCGAAATCGCCGCGCAGCTGGGCGCCGACCGCGCGCTGGCCGAACAGGCGGCGCGTCTCGCCAAATGTGATTTGTTAACGAATATGGTGAGCGAGTTTCCCGAGTTGCAGGGTTTGATGGGCCGTTACTACGCGGTGGCGGAAGGATTGCCCGCGGAATTGGCCGAGGCGCTCGATGAACAATACCTGCCGCGCCAGGCCGGCGACCGTCTGCCCGCCACCGCCACCGGTCGCGCGCTCGCGCTCGCCGACAAGCTCGACACCTTGGTGGGTATCTTCGCCATCGGCCAGGTGCCGAGCGGCGACAAAGATCCTTACGCGCTGCGCCGCGCCGCGCTGGGCGCGCTGCGCATCATCATCGAATGCGCGCTGCCGCTCGATGTGGAGGCCTTGCTCAAACGCGCCGCGCACAGTTACGGCGGCGTGGCCGCCGCCGGTGTCGCGGATGCGGTATTCGATTTCATGATGGAACGATTGCGCGCCTATTATCTCGACGCCGGCATCCGCCCCGATGTCTTCGAGGCGGTGCTCGCCAACCGGCCGACCCGGCCCCATGATTTCGATCTGCGCATCCGCGCCGTCGCGGTGTTTCGCGACTTGCCGGAGGCGGAGAGCCTGGCGGCGGCCAACAAGCGTATCCGCAATCTCCTCAAGCAGGCGGAAGGCGAAGCCGCCGCCGTGGTGCAGGCGGACCAGTTGCTGGAACCCGCCGAGCGCGCGTTGCATCAGCAATTGAGCGCCCTGCGCGACGAGGTGTCGGCTTTATTCGATGCCGGCGACTACACCGCCGCGTTGCGCCGCCTGGCGAGTCTCCGCGTAGCGGTGGATGTCTTCTTCGACACGGTGATGGTGATGACCGACGACGCGGCGCTGCGCCGCAATCGCATCGCCTTGCTGGCGGCGCTGCACGGCTTGTTCTCGCGCGCGGCGGATTTGTCGCGTTTGCAGTGAAGCAAGAAATTAAGTGGGCCACGGAGGGCATGGAGCAGTGTGTGTTGAAGTTCGGAATCGTACCCGCTCGGGCGAAGGCGCGGCATCGTACGCTCTCAATCCGCGCGCGTAACATGGCCGCACTTCTTATTCGTTCCGCGTGCGTTATGCCCTTTG
>CAKKSB010000066.1 GCA_919903055.1 Gammaproteobacteria bacterium
AACGGCCCAAAGCCAATACCGTCCCGCCGGCCGCCGCGGACACCGTGCCGGTTCCCGCCCGTCCCTCGCAAACTGAGATACGCGCCGCCATCGAACGCGCGCGCCTCAAACGCGCCGGCAGAGAAAACGCCGTGACGCGAGCCCCGCTGCGGAATGACGGCCAGACGCGCGCCGATTACTGACCCGCGAACCCCGGCCGCGATGGTCACAACGGTGGCGCAACGCTTACAATACTCACAGCTTTTCATTCGGCGCCGCACCGACCCAACCTCCATACGATTAAATTCATGACGCCGAAAAAACGCCAGCTGCTCTTCGAACGCTTCAAAGCGGCCAATCCCAAGCCGACCACGGAATTGAACTACCACACGGCTTTCGAACTGCTGATCGCGGTCATCCTCTCGGCGCAGGCCACCGACAAAGGCGTCAACAAGGCCACCGAAAAATTATTCAAGGTCGCCAACACACCCGCGGCGATTTTAAAATTAGGTGAAACGGGCTTGAAAGAACACATCAAGACCATCGGCCTGTTCAACGCCAAGGCCAAAAACATCATGGCCAAGTGCCCGATACCCGCGAGGCGCTGGAGGCCCTGCCCGGCGTCGGCCGCAAGACCGCCAACGTCATACTCAACACCGCTTTCGGCCAAGCCACTATCGCGGTGGACACCCACATTTTCCGCGTCGCCAACCGCCTCGGCCTGGCGCGCGGAACCACGCCGCTGGCGGTGGAAAAAAATTTATTGAAGAACGTACCCGATGAATTCAAACTCGACGCCCATCACTGGTTGATCCTGCACGGCCGTTACGTGTGCGTCGCCCGCAAACCGAAATGCCCCGTCTGCGTGGTGCGCGATCTCTGCGAATACCGCGACAAGACCCCGGGCTAACCCAGCAGCGAGGTTTTTATGTTCTTTTCCCAAAACCGCGACGAGCTCCGACAAATGTTCATCGACAGCTGGCGGAAATTCCGCGAAAACCAGCCCATGCAACCCCTGGAGCAATTGATCGCCCAGGCCATCAAGGCCCATCCGGAATATCACACCTTGTTCGACGACCCGCAGGCCCTGCAGGACAAGGACTACACCCCCGAGATGGGACAAGCCAATCCATTTCTGCATTTGGGTTTGCACATCGCCGTGCAGGAACAAATCGCCGCCGACCGGCCGGCCGGCATCCGCGCCCTGTATCAAACCCTCGCGGCCCGCAGCGGCGACGCCCACGCCACCGATCACCGCGTCGCGGAGTGCATGGCCGAGGCGATCTGGACCGCCCAGCGCAATAATGCTCTGCCCGATGAGGCGGCCTATCTGGAATGTTTAAAGAAACAGGTTTAGCACGCTTGCGAATCGCGCCGTCATGAACAGGAAAATCACCACGATCCTCTCCGCGCTATTGCTCGCCGCCGTGTCGTTTTACTTCGCCTCGAGCAATGGCGATACGGCTCAATCGACGCAACCCGCCACGTCGCTAGTCGCGATCGGCGGCGACGCGGCGATCGCCGCCGCCTTTCGCGAACGGCGTTCCGATATCGAGGTGGAGACCCGCGGCACAGTGATCAAACTCCTGCCCGACGACACGCGAGGTTCGCGCCATCAGCGCTTCATTCTTCGCCTCGGCTCGGGGCAAACCGTGTTGGTGAGTCACAACATCGATCTCGCGCCGCGCATCGACGCCTTGAAGACGGGTGACGAGTTGAGCCTGCGCGGCGAATATGAATGGAACGAACGCGGCGGCGTCGTGCACTGGACTCATCACGATCCCCAGGGAAGGCGGACGGGCGGCTGGATCCGTCATCGTGATCGGATTTATCAATAGGAAGCCGCCACGCTAAGAAAGGCTGCAAAAATTTCTTAACCGCCAAGACACCAAGGACAACAAGATTTTCGGTCACGGATTTTCTTGGCGCTCTTGGCGTCTTGGCGGTTCAAAAAAGAGTGAAGCCGCGACAGGGACGCCGGAACGTGTTTACAATTCCAGATCGGGCCGTCCCCTCCCCAAGCCTTGCCGCAGCATGTCGGTCAATAAAGCAGCGAGTCGAGCCGCATCCACTTCATGGGGAATACCGGCCCGCCGCGACGCCGACCATACCGAATCGGGAAAATGGGCATCGTCGTCGAACCGGGGAATGACATGCCAATGCAAATGCGGTACTTGATTACCGAGGGAGGCGAGATTGATTTTGCGGGGCCGCAGCAATTCGCGCTGCGCCGCTTCCACCGCCCACACCACGTTCATCAAATCGCTGCGGTGATTCGGCGGCAAGTCGCTCATCTCACCGACATGAGCATGCCACACCACCCGGCAAAAAGCCGGATGCTCGGCGCTGCCGGCGAGAATCACCCGGCATTGTTCATCGCGCCATAAAGCGATCTCCAAACCAGGGTTGCATAACGGACAAGCAATCATGGACGAACCTCCCTAATGACCAGCGCGGATCAATACCACCCTAGCACAAACCGTTCGGGGGATAACCGTTGGCGGACGTTTTCATGCAGCGGCCAATCCGCGGTGATTTTTATCGTCGCCATTAAAGCGCGCGACGACGAAACCAGCCGCTGAGGCTATGGCGACTTTTGTGCACGGGCAATACCTCGTGCTCGAAAGCGCCGCTCAGAAAACACACCAAGGTACCGGCCCGCGGCGCGATGTCACGTTGACCGTTTAAGTCCGGCAGATACAGCCGCAACTCGCCGCCATCGGCCGGTATCCAGTCGCGGTTGAGATAGAGCACGCAACTCACCACCCGGTCGTCACTGTCGTGATGTTGATCCAAATGCCGGCGATAAAAGGCGCCGGGCACGTATTCCGCCAAATGGCCCTCGAAGTCGAACAGGCCTAAAAACAAGCTGCCGTTCAACGCCTGGCGCAAGGTCTCCAACTCGCGCAGATATTTCAGGGTAGCGCCGCTTTCATTCTTCCCATCCAGCCAGGCGATGCGATCGCTACGCAACGCCGGGCGAACTTGGGCGGTTTCGCCCCGCCCCACTCCCGCATGCCGGTAAGCTCCCGCTGCGCGTAAGCGCAGGGCCTCGCCCATGAGCATGGCGGTCAAGGCGTCGTCCAAAAAATTCTCCCGCACGGACCAGCCTTGTCGCGCCATATCATTCACGATGCGTGCATATTTATCACCAAGAGGCGGATCACCGTTGGAGCCGTGGGTAGTGGAAGTGCTCACGGCTGCCGCTTGTTCAAAACCGCAAGCCGTCCACCGGATTAAATTGGTCTGACTGCGCACGGGGAGTGCACCCCTCGCTGCGCTCTCCCCTCCTTGAGCATCCCCCATCGCCTTGTCCCCGCGGCAAGCCGCGGGGAATTTTAAGATTTAAAAGCCCCGTGACGACGCGTATAAAACGCGGTCTACGATATAACATGATCGCGAGTCCGCACCACACGGTTATTCCGGCCATTCCAGCATATAAGGCACGCTCACCAAGTGGGTGTCGGCGCCGCAACTCAATTTGAATTCCAATTCCCAATCGCCGCCCATGCCGAACTCGCTGCCTCGGGCGCGGAACTTGTCCTTACCGAGGCGCTGCATGTCGTGCCAGGTCTCATCGGCGCTCATTTCATGGTCGGGCATGAACTGCCGGAAGCGTAGCTGACAACTGTCCAAGGCCGCATCAGGATTTTTGAATTGCGCCGTCACCTCAGCGTCTTCACCTACCTGCGGCGGGCTGGGATCGGTCGCCAGCGTAATCTGATAATTGCCCAAGGGAAAAGTTTGCGATATCTCCCCCGCGCAGGCCGTCAAGCCCACCAGCATGCTCGCCGCCACGACACCTTGCCAATTCCAATCCGAGCTTATTCTCGTCATGATGACTTCCTATTTATTTATTCACTATCTCACAGCCGTCTTTCAATACGGCCATCGCACGGCGACGGCTTAACGGCCTTCGATCAATTCGAGTTTGTAACCGTCCGGGTCCTCGACGAACGCGATCACCGTATTACCGTGTTTCATGGGGCCGGGCTCGCGGGTGACCTTGCCGCCGCGTTGTTTTATCGTATTACAGGTTTGATGAATATCCGCCACGCCGATCGCGACATGGCCGAAGGCATTGCCCAATTCGTACTTTTCGACGCCCCAGTTATAGGTGAGTTCGATCACCGCCTGTTCGCTCTCGGCGCCGTAACCGACGAAGGCCAGCGTGAACTTGCCGTCGGGATAGTCCTGGCGGCGCAACAATTTCATGCTCAGCACTTCCGTGTAGAACTTGAGCGACCGCTCGAGATCGCCGACCCGGAGCATGGTGTGTAATATGCGCATACTCGTTTCCTATCGAATGCAGGGTGAGTTAGGTGCCGTCTATACATTCTTGACCGATTCCCCCTCTCCGCGAGCGGAATGGGGTAAGGGTCGTACCGTAACCCGCCAAACGTCGCGCAGCGACCCGACTCAATCTTCATAAGGCGTGCCTGACGGCGCAAGTTGGCGGGTGACGCTAACCCGCCTTACGTTAAAAATTTACTTGCGCCCCTTCTTCGCCGCGATGCGCATGCGCAGCGCGTTGAGTTTGATGAAGCCGCTGGCGTCGGCCTGATTGTAGGCGCCGGCGTCTTCCTCGAAAGTCGCGATATTGGCGTCGAACAAACTGTCGTCGGACTTGCGGCCGGCGACGCCGACATTGCCCTTGTAGAGTTTCAAACGCACCACGCCGTTCACCGCCGCCTGCGAGGCGTCGATCATCTGTTGCAGCATCCTGCGCTCCGGGCTCCACCAGTAACCGTTGTAGATCAAACTGGCGTAACGCGGCATCAGTTCGTCCTTGAGATGCGCGACCTCGCGGTCGAGGGTGATCGACTCGATGGCGCGATGGGCCTTCAGCATGACGGTGCCGCCCGGCGTCTCGTAACAACCGCGCGACTTCATGCCGACGTAGCGGTTTTCGACGATATCGGCGCGGCCGATGCCGTGTTTGCCGCCGAACTTGTTCAAGGTGGCAAGCACGCTGGCGGGACTCATGGCTTCGCCGTTGATGGCGACAATGTCGCCCTTGGCATACGTCAGTTCAATATATTCGGCTTTGTCCGGCGCGTCCTCCGGCGACACCGACCAGCGCCACATGTCCGCCTCCGCCTCGGTCCAGGTGTCTTCCAATACGCCGCCTTCGTAGGAGATGTGCAGCAGATTGGCGTCCATGGAATAGGGCGAACGCTGGCCTTTTTTCTTCTCGATGGGGATGCCGCGCTGTTCGGCGTAGGTCAGCAATTTCTCGCGCGAGGTCAAATCCCATTCGCGCCACGGCGCGATCACCCGCACATCCGGCTTGAGCGCGTAATAACCGAGTTCGAAGCGCACCTGATCGTTGCCCTTGCCGGTGGCGCCGTGGGATACCGCGTCGGCGCCCACCTGTTTGGCGATTTCGATCTGGCGCTTGGCGATCAGCGGCCGGGCGATCGACGTGCCCAACAGGTATTCACCTTCATACAGCGCGTTGGCGCGGAACATGGGGAACACGAAATCGCGTACGAACTCCTCGCGCAGATCGTCGATGTAGATTTCCTTGACGCCCATCTGCTGGGCCTTGGCGCGGGCCGGCTCCAGTTCCTCGCCCTGACCGATGTCGGCGGTGAAGGTCACCACCTCGCAGTCATAGTTTTCCTGCAACCACTTCAGGATCACCGAGGTATCCAAGCCCCCGGAATAGGCCAAAACCACTTTTTTAACCGACGATTGCGCCATAGCGAACATCCCGTGCGACTTGACTGAAAGAGACGCGCATTATAACGAAAAGCATCCGTCGATGCTCTGCCTCCGTCGCGACCTGAGCCGCGCGCCCCCACGGACGGAACCCTCATTACCGGCCGAGATCGAAACCCGGTCCAGCCGTCAGCCGGCACTCTCAGCGGATTGTTTTTTGACCGTGGAATAGGCCAGCGCGCACAACACCACGCACATTCGTGAGTAGGTGCCGAGGGTAATCAGCGCCGAGACGGCGAATAACACCAGCGGGACACCCACGGCGGTAAGCGCGATATTCAGCGCGGTATCGCGGTCGAGAGAGACGTGGACCAAGGGTGTGAAATTCATCAAACAGCCCAGCACCACCATCGAGGTGGAAATGGCGCGGCTGGTACGCCACAAATGCACACGGTCCATCAATTCATCCAAACCGGCGGCGTTGGAGAAGACCATGATGTGGGAAAACAAAAACGTCCATAATTTATTGTAGCAACGCCGCCGTTCAAACCACGCCAACGGACGACGCCAGTTGAATGCCTTGGTATTAATGAAACAACGATAATCTTCCTCAATAAAATCCCGATTATCGGCTACCAGGCGATCCAGCCAAGTCCGGTTTTTCGAGATTAGCCATTTCTGAAAGAACAGCATCTCGAACGAGATGAAGAACATGGGACTGAGCAAGTCGAGCAGGATGCCCGAGAAAAAGATGATGACGATCGCCAGTGCGGCGAGCAAGGTACCGATCGAAGCTTGTAAGGAAGGTGATAGCGGCGCTAAAGCTTGGGTAAGCGGCGTCATGGCGCGAATCCACTCGCTCCACAAGCGCAGGGCGTGACCTAGGCTGATGGCCTGTTCGCTCACTTGGAGATTAAGCAGGGTAATGAACAAAAAACCGTTGACCCACAACAACCCGCCGGTAATGCTGTATTCGGTGATGCGGGTGCTGATATTCATCTATCGATCACCGACCAACTCAGCGCCGCGGCCGCCCGCTATTGCGCGGCTTGGATTTGGGGTGCCGCGCCATCCGTGCCTTTACGCTGGCCAAACCACCAGCCGGCCAATCCCCCCACCGCGCAGCCGACCAAGTTTCCAAATACGGGAATTACCGTCCCCAGCACGGCGCCGCCGACACACCCGCCGGTGACTGCGATCCCGAGATGCAAATCGCGTGGACTCCCCGCCTGCTTGACGACCAATGCGGTTTTCGGAACCGACTCGGTTTCGTCGGCGTCGGCTATACCCTGCGGCAGCAAAACCAAGATCAACATGAGCGGGGCGAATAATTTACACAAGGGCTTGCTCATCATGCCGCGCGGCGCCCAAAGATATACCTGTTGCTGCGTTGCCATAGCGACCCCCTCTGCCATGGGGTGGACGCGGCCGCAGCCTATGCCAACGATAGACGGTCTCGGACCACCACGTGCCGCCACCTTAACACGGAGGAATAGTCAGGGAAAGCAACCGGTATTATTCACGAATTCAGGCCGCCAAAAATAGGCCGATGGGCCGCCGGCGGCGAGGCTGACCATTCAAACACGCGCGAGAAAATTCATGGGCGGTTTGGTCGAAAACCACTCTTGCCGCTTCATTAGAATGACGGGATTTGGCGCTCATCAGGTAACAACGCCATCCCCGGCCGCGGCGGTCGTCTTTTATAGTAATACCGCCAGCGCGGCATGGATGGCCTGCAAGATTTCCGTATCGCCACCGCGGTCAGGATGATGCTCCATCGCCAAACGCCGGTAGGCCTGCTTGATGGCGGCGTCATCCACCGGGTCCGTCAAACCCAGCCGCGCCAGCGCCTCGGCTCGACGATCGCGGTTTTGCACACGCAGCCAAAACGCAGCCATCAGGTCGTCCACGTCGCGCGCCGTGGTCTCGCGCAGATTGGCGAGATCGAGATAATACACGCGCAACGGGTCCGCACGCGCCAATCCGTCTTGGCCGGTTTGATAAGGCAACCAGCGGATCTTGAGCGGAGCAATCTCGAGCCGTGCCCGCTGCGCGCGGTAAGCATCGTCGCGCAGACGATATAAGACGTGAAACAACAGGAAATGCGCGCAAAACAATTCATGCCGCGGCACCGGCGAAGGGCCCATGAAGGAAAAATAACCTGCCGCGCGCAAAGCCGTCAGCAAGTCGTATTCACTTACTCCCGCGGGGTGATGTTGCAACTCGTCCGCCACCGCGGTAAAAAATGCCTCGCCGATCTCCCACGCCGGACTAATCTGACTTTCGCCATCGGTCATCGGTCATACGCCACATATGGCGGCATCAGCCAATCTCACCGCTCAATCCGGCCAGCCGTAATTTCGCCGCCGGCCGCAGGCGTTTGATCGCGCATTCACGCCGCAACGCCGCGCCGCGGTCTTGCTGCGGCTCGTGGTAGATCAACACCACCGGCCGCCGTCCCCGCGTGTATTTCGCGCCCTTGCCCGCATTGTGAGTGGCGACGCGGGCCGCAATATCGGTCGCCACGCCGGTATAGAGACTGTCATCGGTGCAACGCACCATGTAGACATACCACGCTGTCATGTCACGCATCCATCACGATGACCGGATAAACGGCGGAGGCGTCGCAAGCGGTACGCCCATCTTTCATCACCGCTACTTTTTGTCTTTCAACATATCCTTCAGCCCGGCGAATGGATTATGGGTGGCGCGCGGTCCATCACGCCCCGCCGGCGCCGCGGGTTCGCCGCCCTGGCGAGTGGCCTCGGTCAAGCGCGTGTGTTCGTTGTCGTGACAATAGATGCACAACAATTCCCAATTGCTGCCGTCGGCGGGATTATGGTCGTGGTTATGATCTTTATGATGAACCGTCAGCTCCCGCAGATTCTCCCGGCTGAATTCACGGCTGCAACGGCCGCAGATCCACGGATAAAGCTTGAGCGCCTGCTCGCGGTAATCCCGCTCGCGCTGGTCGCGGTTGCGCTGGGCATCGGCCACGATAGTATTCAACCGGTCGGCGCCGCTGGGTGGTTTTTTTGACGGCATGGAGCGATCCTTCACTTTATTGAATCCGCGAACCCAGCATAACCGAGTCACCCGTGATTATAAAACAGCCTGCGCCGGCCACGGGGCCTGCCGAAAAACCCGGCGGGATAGCGTATAATGCCCGGCAATCAATCAGCGCACCGCCTCATCGCCGTATCTCCGGGGCATCGTCAACCACAGGTCCATGCATGTCTACCGAAGTCATCACCCATTTTGCGCAACTCGCGCTGTCCGCGCCCGTTCTGCAAGCCGTCAACGAAGTCGGCTACGAATCGCCCTCGCCGATCCAAGCCCAGGCCATCCCGCCCCTGCTGGCCGGCCGCGACCTGCTGGGCCAGGCCCAGACCGGCACCGGCAAAACCGCCGCTTTCGCCCTGCCCATACTGAGCCGGATCGATCTCGGCCTCGCCCAACCCCAGGTGCTGGTGCTCACCCCCACCCGCGAATTGGCGATACAAGTCGCCGAAGCCATGCAAACCTACGCCCGGCATTTGAAGGGCTTTCACGTGCTGCCGATTTACGGCGGCCAAGGCATGGATACCCAGTTGCGCGCGCTGCGGCGCGGCGTACACGCGGTGGTGGGCACGCCCGGTCGCGTGCAAGACCATTTGCGCCGCGGCACCTTGAAGCTGGACCGCCTCACCACCCTGGTGCTCGACGAAGCCGACGAGATGCTGCGGATGGGCTTCATCGACGAGGTGGAGCAAATACTCGAACACACGCCCGCCGAAAAACAAGTCGCGCTGTTCTCCGCCACCATGCCGCCCGCCATCCAAAAAGTCGCCCAGAAATACTTGCGCGATCCGGTCGAGATCAAAATCAAAAATAAAACCAGCACCGTGGCGGCCATCACGCAGCGCTACTGGCAAGTCACCGGCCTCCACAAACTCGATGCGCTCACCCGTATTCTCGAAGTGGAAGAGTTCGACGCGATGATCGTCTTCGTCCGCACCAAAACCGCCACCGTGGAACTGGCGGAGCGCTTGGAAGCGCGCGGCTTTTCCTGCTCGGCGCTGAACGGCGACATGAATCAGGTGCTGCGTGAACGCACCGTCGAGCGTTTGAAAAAAGGCAGCTTGGATATCGTGGTCGCCACCGACGTCGCGGCGCGCGGTCTGGATGTGGAACGCATCAGCCACGTCGTCAATTACGACATTCCCTACGACACCGAAGCCTACGTGCATCGCATCGGTCGTACCGGCCGCGCCGGCCGCAAGGGCGAAGCGATTTTATTCGTCGCGCCGCGGGAAAAACGCATGCTGCGCGCCATCGAAACCGCGACCCGTCAGCCCATCACGCCGATGGAGTTGCCCAGCCATGCCGACATCGCCGATCGCCGCGTCACCCAATTCAAGCAAACCATCAGC
>CAKKSB010000067.1:0-6875 GCA_919903055.1 Gammaproteobacteria bacterium
ATCGACGTGCACCGCCTGCAAGGGTGCGATTACACCGCGGCGCTGTAGCTGCGCCGCCACGTGCAACAGCACGTGGGAATCACAGCCGCCGCTGTAGGCCAACCAGTAACGTTTTGCCGGCGGCAAGCGCGCCAGTATGTCGGCCAGGGTGTCGGGAGAAAAAGACAGCTGGCGGCGGCGCGCATCCACCGGCTTAAGGGCTGCGCGTGGTGAATTCGCCGAATTGCATCAGCCGTTCGTAGCGTTTTTTCACCAGAGAATCGGCGGTGCCCTCGCTTAATTCTTCCAGAGTTTCAAGCAAGATTTCTTTGACACGCTGGGCGGTGGTTTCGATGTCGCGGTGGGCGCCGCCCAGCGGTTCTTTGATGACGTGATCGACCAGGCCAAGTTTTTTCAAGCGCGCCGAGGTGATACCCATGGCTTCGGCGGCGTCCGGCGCCTTCGCCGCGCTCTTCCACAATATCGAGGCGCAACCTTCGGGCGAAATTACCGAATAGGTGCTGTATTGCAGCATATTGACGCGATCGCCAACGCCGATCGCCAACGCGCCGCCGGAACCGCCCTCGCCGATCACCGTGCAGACAATCGGCACTTTGAGGGTCGACATTACGAACAGGTTGCGGGCGATGGCCTCACTCTGGCCGCGTTCCTCGGCATCAATGCCGGGATAGGCGCCGGGCGTGTCGATGAAAGTGAGGATGGGCAGTTTGAAACGCTCGGCAGTCTGCATCAGCCGCAAAGCCTTGCGGTAACCTTCAGGGCGCGGCATGCCGAAGTTGCGTCGCACCTTTTCCTTGGTATCGCGGCCTTTCTGCTGGCCGATCACCATCACCGGCCGGCCTTCGAGGCGGGCGATGCCACCGACGATGGCGGGGTCGTCGGCAAAGGCGCGGTCGCCGTGCAATTCTTCGAAATGGGTGAAGATGCGTTCGATGTAATCGAGGGTGTAGGGCCGCTGCGGGTGGCGCGCCAGTTGCGCGACCTGCCACGACGTCAGGTTGGAAAAGATCGACTCGGTGAGGGTGCGGCTCTTGGCCTCGAGCTTGGTGATCTCGTCGGAGATATTGATCTCGTTGTCATTGCTGACGAAGCGAAGCTCTTCGATCTTGGCTTCCAGCTCGGCGATGGGGAGTTCGAAGTCGAGAAAGCTGTGTTTCATGATATCCGTTACTTGTGGGTGGATAGGTTCGCGGCGCCTATTCTAACGTCGCGGGGGGCGCTCAGCCATAAATGACCCGCACTTTGTCCGCGCCGGCCAATTCTTTCAAACGGTGAATCAGGGCGTCGCTGGGCCGCACCCGCCATTCGGGTCCCAGCACCAGCCGCGCCCGCGCGCCGTCGCCGGCATAGTCCAGCCACACCGGGCAACGCCCTTCGCGGAACGGTTCCAGCACCTGCGCCAGCGAGTGCGGAAAGCCGTTGCCCGCCTGCGCCGCGCTCACGCCGATCTCGACCCGGCGGGCGTATTGTTCGCGAGCCTCGTCGATGTCGAAGATGCGCTCGGCGCTCATTTTGAAGCCGCCGGAGTATTCATCGACGCTGACCGTGCCTTCCACCACCAGCAATTTGTCTTTCACCAGATAGTTCCGAAAGCGGTTGTAGGCTTCTGAGAACACAGCGAGTTCGATACGGCCGCTGCGGTCATCGAGAATCACGAAGGCCATGCGGTCGCCGCGTTTGCTGACCCGCGCACGTATCGCCACCACCAGCCCGGCGATCACCACGGTCTGATCCCGTTCCGGCTTGAGCGAGGCGATCCGGGTCTTCACAAACTGGGCGAGCTCCTGCTCGTACTGCTCGATGGGATGGCCGGTTAGATACAGGCCGAGGGTGTCCTTCTCCCCGTCCAGGCGCTGCTGGTCGCTCCACTCGGGGGCGTCGACGAAACGCACGGCGGAATGATCGGTGGTGCTGGCGGCGGCGTGGCCGAACAAATCGTCCTGGCCGGTGGCGGAATCGCGGCCGTGTTGTTCGGCGGCCTGCAAAGCGGCGGTGAGCGAGGCCATCAGCACGGCACGGCGCGGGCCGAGGCTATCGAGCGCGCCGGCGCGAATCAGCGCCTCCAATACCCGGCGATTGACCCGGCGTTGGTCGATGCGCCGGCAAAAATTGAACAAGTCTTGATAGGGCCCATTGCGCTCACGCTCCTCCACCATATTGTCGGTGGCGGCGGTACCCACGCCCTTGATGGCGCCGAGGCCGTAATAAATGGCCCGATCGTCTTTCACGGTGAAGCTGGTGCTGCACAGATTGACGTCGGGCGGCAGGATGGCCAGCTTCATGTGGCGCGCTTCGTCGATGAAGGTCACCACCTTGTCGGTGTGGTGCATGTCCGCCGACATCACCGCCGCCATGAACGCCGCCGGATAATGCGCCTTCAGCCAGGCGGTCTGGTATGAGACCAGCGCATAGGCCGCCGAGTGGGATTTATTGAAACCGTACTCGGCGAACTTTTCCATCAAATCAAAGATCGGCGTCGCGATCTTCGCGTCGATACCGCGCTCCCGCGCCCCGCTGGTGAAGATGTCGCGCTGCTTGGCCATCTCCTCCGGTTTCTTCTTGCCCATGGCGCGGCGCAGCAGGTCGGCGGCGCCGAGGGTATAGCCGGCCAGTACCTGGGCGATCTGCATCACCTGTTCCTGGTAGACGATGACGCCGTAGGTCGGCTTGAGGATGGGCTCGAGCAAAGGGTGCGGGTAGGTGATCTTGGCCTTGCCCTTTTTGCGCATGATGAAGTCGTCCACCATGCCCGATTGCAGCGGGCCCGGCCGGAACAGCGCCACCAGCGCCACGATGTCTTCGAAGCAATCGGGCTGCAGGCGCTTGACCAAATCCTTCATGCCCTGCGATTCGAGCTGGAACACCGCGGTGGTCGCGCAGCTTTTTAATAAATCGAAAGTAGGCTTGTCATCCAAAGGGATGAAGGCGATATCTAAAGGCGATTCGCCGCCGGCGCGACGCTGACGGTTGATGATCTTCACCGCCCAATCGATGATGGTGAGGGTGCGCAGGCCGAGGAAGTCGAACTTCACCAGGCCCACCGCCTCGACGTCGTCCTTATCGAACTGGGTCACCGTGCCGTCACCGCCGGATTCGCAAAACAGCGGCGTGAAATCGGTGAGCGCGGTAGGCGCGATCACTACGCCGCCGGCGTGTTTGCCGGCATTGCGGGCCATCCCCTCCAGCTTGCGGGCGAGGTCGATGAGCTCGCGCACATCGTCCTCCTGCTCGTAACGGCCCCGCAATTGCTCTTCTTGGGCGAGCGCCTTTTCGAGGGTGATGCCCAGCTCAAAGGGAATCAATTTAGCGATCTGGTCGACGAAACCGTAGGGATAACCCAGCACCCGGCCGACGTCGCGCACCACCGCCTTGGCCGCCATCGAGCCGTAGGTGATGATCTGCGACACCCGTTCGCGGCCGTAGCGCTGCACCACATAGTCAATCACCCGATCGCGGCCGTCCATGCAGAAGTCCACGTCGAAATCGGGCATGGAGACGCGCTCGGGATTCAAGAAGCGCTCGAACAGCAAGTCATAACGCATTGGATCAAGATCAGTAATATCCAACGCGTATGCCACCAGCGACCCTGCCCCCGAGCCGCGGCCCGGGCCCACCGGCACATCGTTGCTTTTCGCCCAGCGGATGAAATCGGCGACGATCAGAAAATAACCGGGGAAACCCATTTGAATGATGACGCCGAGTTCCAGCTCCAAACGTTCATCGTAGGGTTTACGTTTTTCGGCGAAGTCGGCGGGTAAATAGTTTGCCGCGCCCTCCGCGCCGATCTCTCTCACGCCGATGGCCAGGCCCTCACCCCGCCCCTCTCCCGCTTGCGGGAGAGGGGGACTCGACAACGATTCTTTCGCTCCGAACAACACCCGCAACCGCCGTTCCAATCCCTCGCGCGCCTGTTGGCGGAAGTACTCGTCGGTGGTCATGCCCACCGGTATCGGAAATTCCGGCAGCACTGCCTCACCGAGGGTCAATTGCAGATTGCAACGCCGGGCGATCTCGACACTGTTCTCCAGCGCCTCGGGCAGGTCGGCGAACAACTCCCCCATTTCGCGCGGCGTGCGCAGGTATTGCTGCTCGGAATATAGCCGCGGCCGGCGCGGATCGTCGAGGGTGCGGCCATCGTGGATACAAACCCGCGCTTCGTGGGCGTCGTAGTCATCGCGCTTTAAAAAATGCACGTCGTTGGTGGCGACCAGCGGCACGCCCTCGGCGGTGGCCAAGGCCACCGCCTCGTGGAGATACTCCTCGTCCTGCGGCCGGCCGGTGCGCTGTACCTCCAGATAAAAACGCTCGGGGAACATCGTCATCCAATCCGCCAGGGCGGCCTCGGCGGCGGCGCGGTTGCCCGCCAGCAAGGCCTGCCCGACGTCCGCCGATTTGCCGGCGAGGGCGATCAGGCCCGCGCTGGCGCCGCTCAGCCAAGCCTTGCGGATCATCGGCACGCCGCGCTCCTGGCCTTCGATGTAACTGCGCGAGATCAGGCGGGTGAGATTGAGATAACCCTCGCGGTTCTGGCAGAGCAGCACCAGCCGGGTGGGCTGATTGGAGTCCGCGTCGTTGTGCTGCCACAAATCGACGCCGATGATCGGCTTTACCCCGCCGGCCAGCGCCGCTTTATAAAACTTCACCATGGCGAACAAATTGCCCTGATCGGTGACCGCCACCGCCGGCACGCACGCCGCCGCGCAGGCGTTCACCAGCGGCTTGACGCGCACCACGCCGTTGACCAGGGAATATTCCGTATGTACTCGAAGATGGACGAAGCCGGGATTCATGACGGCTATTCTAGCCCAGCCCTCCCCGCGCCGCGACGTTGACAAGCGGCGATTCGGCGCGGCGGTTGAAGCCTGCCGTATTCGATCAGTCCCTGATCAATAATCCCATCGCCGCGATTCGCCGGCACGACGCGGGCCGCCGGAATCAAACACGGCTGATCATTCCCCACGGCAAGCGGATACGCGGCAGGCAGCAGCTCATCAGATCGGAACTTCAAGCCAAGCGAGGATAGGTCAAAAATAAAAAATGACCGGTATTGAGCAGAAAATGCAGCAGCACCGCGGCTTCGACCCGGCCCGTCTTCATGTACACCCAACCGTAACCCAACCCCGCCACGGTGGCGAGCATGACCATCTCCGCCCCGGCCGCAACGTGCGCGATGCCAAACAAGCCGGAAGCGATCAACCACGCGATCTCCGCGCCGTATTTGAAGGGAGCCAACCACGCGGTGAGCCGGCCTTGCAACAAAGCTCGGAAAAAAGCCTCTTCGGCCACGCAGGTGAACAGCAGATTTCCGACCGCCCACATAAAAAACAAGTCATGCCATTTCGGATCAAAGCGGGTGTGACCCAACACCATGGAAAGCGCGGCCACCGCGGCGATGGTGATGGGCGCGGCGCTCAGCAGCGGCCGCCACAAGGCCGCCCACTCGGCGCGGGTGCGGATCAGGCGCGCGGCGAAACCCAGGATCACTATCCCGACGGCGGCCTTGCCGTAATTCAGCGACAGGGAATAAGACACGGCATCGACGCTGAACTTGAGATCTTGGTACAACACCACTTTCTCGAAGCCCGGCAACAGGCCGGTGGCCAAACCGACGGCGATAACGGAAAATCCGCTCGTCAAAGCAAGTTGTAAAAGCAGCGAAGTCCGCGGCGATAAGCTGGAAAGCGAGCTTGAGCCTACAAAACAGCTCAAGCCATAAACACCGAGCGCGGCGATCCCGACCACCAGCAAACCCGGCACGGACACCACACCGGCAAACGCGGCGGACATCAGCGAAGCGGCAAACAGGTAAGCCCACGCGGAAGGCCAACGCGGCAGCCACAGGCTGATGATGCTGGCTGCCAAAAGCAAAATAGCAAGGAGCGCGGGGAAGCCTAAGGAAAAGTTTGGCGCACTCACCGATGACAAGTGCCGGCATCGACGCATGCAAGCCCAACTGCTCGATGGATGGGCTGTGCAAGACCTATAGAAATTCCGTGCATATTTTCGCGATGGCCAGGCGGATATTTGCTTTCGACACAGCCTTATCGAGTTCAATTCAAATTAAAGGAAGCCGATTATTCAGTTCGAATCACGCGTCGCTCCCTATAGCGGGATTTGCAGTCCGATGAGCATAACCACGATATTTATTTTTATTGAGCAGCGATAATCCGTCTTCTCTCCGTCAGCGAGCGATAGGTCACTCCAACATCCGCCGCACCGGCCCGAATGTCCGCCGATGCACCGGCGTCACGCCCAGTTGCTCTAACGCGGCGACGTGGTCTTTGGTGGGATAACCCTTGTGACGGGCGAAGCCGTAACCGGGATAGTGACTTTCCAGGATGATCAGCTCGCGGTCGCGCGCGACTTTGGCGAGTATCGAGGCGGCGGAAATCGCCGGTACGGTTTCGTCACCCTTGATGATGGCCTCGGCGCGACACGGCAACTCGGGGCAACGGTTTCCATCCACCAGCACCAGCACCGGCGCGGTGTGCAAGCCCAGCACCGCGCGCTGCATGGCGAGCATGCTGGCCCACAGAATATTCAGAACATCGATCTCTTCCACCTCGGCGCGCGCCACCGCCCAGGCCCAGGCTTTTTCCTTGATCTCAGCTTCCAGCGCATCACGTTGCCGCTCGGTAAGTTTTTTAGAATCGGCCAAACCGGCGATCGGCCGCGCCGGATCGAGTATCACCGCCGCCGCCATCACCGGCCCGGCCAGCGGACCGCGCCCGGCTTCATCCACGCCAGCGATCAAAAGTGGGTCTGTCATTGTTAGGGCTCCCCTGCTGCGCATAGGCTAACCGCTACTCGGCACGGATACCAGCCTCTCTCGTCCGTTCACCGGCGCCGCACGCCTTGACGGCGCTCAGGCGGGC
>CAKKSB010000067.1:6885-32364 GCA_919903055.1 Gammaproteobacteria bacterium
CCCTGTGCAGCATGTTGCACATCCGATTCGTTCATGGCGCGTCGCTACTGTTGTTCCTCATCGGAACCAGCCCATGCCGCGCCGATGAAATCCGCCGGCTCGACGTGACCAACGACGCGGGCCGCTACACCGTGCGTTTCGAGGTGATGCTGGACGCCGCCGTTGACAAAGCGCTGCCGCTGATGACGGATCCCGCCAATTGGCCGCAACTGTCGGACGTCATTATCGATAGCCAAGTGTTGGCCGCTTTGCCCGGCGATAAAAAGAAAGTGAGAGTCAAACTGGAAGGCTGCGTGTTGTTAGTCTGCAAAACACTAGTCAAAACCGAGTTGATGGAATCGCTGCCCAATGGGGAAATTACTACCTTAGCCCTGCCAGACCAGAGTGATTTTCTTTACGCCCGCGAAATATGGCGGATCACCGGCGACGATACACACACCCGCGTGGAATACTATGCCGAACTGGTGCCGGATTTCTTCGTGCCGCCGGTGATCGGCCCTTATATTTTGCGGAAAAAAATTCAATCGCTGCTGACCCAAACCGCGCACAATCTCGAACGACTCGCCCAGTAGCACGCCAGTGAATTTCCGACGCGGCGCGCGGTAGCGCGGCGAACGATAATTCTTGTGGCGGCCAGGAATTTTTTACTTTATATTTCCGCGCAACGCATTTTGGGGGTCATGCGGCGTAAGCCGCGAGCAGGAATAATTTATTACTATAAGGAGTAACGGCTATGCCAAAGACAGCGAACGATGAGGGCATCGCTCCCGTAGATGACTTTGCCGACGGTGAGACATGGACTGATGACACCAGCGAAGCCGGCGCTACGCAGAAATCCGCTCCCGTGGCGCGCTACGCACCGAAATGGCGGAACATCGAACAATATTGGGAAGAAAAACGTTTGCGCGAACAACTCAAGGATGACCTGCTCGACGACGCGTAAACGGTGACCGCTCAACCCGCGGCGTTATTAACCCGGCAACTAAAAAGATGAATCAAACAGTGCTTCGCCCTGGCAGGGAAGGTTGGGGAGAGGTGATAGGGCTGGCAATCCGCCACTTTCGACTCCCCCTCTAACCCTTTCCTTCCGGGGGGAGGATTTACTGCAAGCAGTGAGTTCATCATGTCAATTGCCGGTTTAATAACTCCCTCTCCCGTCGGGAGAGGGTGAATATCGGATACTCGGATGCACTACGCATCATTTAACGCGGCGACCCGACCTCAAGGTATGCCCGCCGCCACATAACCCATCGGCAATTCCACGCGGCGCACGAATTCCTCGATGATGGTTTGATACAACATGTCACCCAAACAGGCATCTTCGACGCCGGTCTCGAGATTGGGATTGTCGTTCACCTCGATGACGTACAACTGGTCGCCGAACTGTTTCATGTCGACGCCATAAAATCCATTACCGATCGCATTGGCGGCCTTCAGCGCTACTTCGACGATTTTCCCCGGCACCTGTTCGATGGGCCAGGCCTTGAAAGCGCCTTGGGTGAAATTGCCCGACGAATCATGCTTGACGATCTGCCAGTGTTTGGGCGGCATGAAGTACTGGCAAGCGAACAGCGGCTTGCGGTTAAGGATACCGATGCGCCAATCGAATTCGGTATAGACGAATTCCTGCACCAAAATCAGATCGGACTCTTTAAACAGGCGTTCGGCGATGTCATTGGCGTCTTTTTCATTCTCGGCCTTGAACACGCCGCGCGAAAACGAACCGTCGGGAATCTTGATGACCAGCGGATAAGGCATCTGCCCTTCCAGCGGTTTGGTATTACCCTTGCGCAGAATCACCGTCTTCGGCACCGGAATATTGTGGGCC
The DNA here is from genome assembly GCA_919903055.1 of Gammaproteobacteria bacterium. Lineage (GTDB taxonomy): Bacteria > Pseudomonadota > Gammaproteobacteria > DRLM01 > DRLM01 > CAKKSB01. The sequence continues at coordinate 8,714 of CAKKSB010000067.1, forward strand.
CTCATCACCTCGGTGAGAAACACCTTGTTGGTGCATTTGAGTATCGAATCCGGATCGTCGATCACCACCATGCCTTCACTCTCGGCCTTCTTGGCGAAGTGATAAGTGTAATGATCCACTTGGGTAGTTTCGCGGATAAACAGCGCATCGTATTCGGCGAGTTTGGCGTAATCTTTTTTCTCGATCAGATCCACATCCACGTTGAGACGCTTGCCGACCTTGATGAACTTCTTCAACGCCGCGGCATTGGAAGGCGGCAGCTTCTCATTGGGATTGTGCAGTATCGCCAAATCGCAGCGCGACATCTTGGACGCGCGCGGCATACGCCAGCGTCGCCCGAGGTGGGCGCTCAAGGTATCGACGAAAAACGCTTGCTGCTCGGGAATGATATTACTGAGCGACAGCGGCTTGATCGACGAGATCTGCCAAGTATCGCGCCGCTTCAATTCCACCTTGAGCAAGGGACAGGGGAACTGATCGAATATCTGCCGCGCCACATCCTGCAAATAGGCAAATTCGCCTTGGCCGAAGAAGATGTGAAACTGGAAGGTGCTGCCGGCCGGATCGGTGCGTTTCGCCAAAATCTTCTGCACCAAATCGTCGAGATCCTCGAGGTTAAGGCTGTACACCGCCTTGCTGCTGAGATCGCTCAAAGTCTTGACGCTGGGAATCACCCGGTGCCAGCGCGCTTCGGCCAGCAGCGAACAGTAATAGCCCAAACTCAGGTAGCGGTAGCTGCGGCAGAGGTTGATGACTTTTTCATGCTTGGATTTGAGGTACTCGGGATTGGCGATATATTCCTTCGCCTCGATGATATTGGCTTCGGGAAAATGCGGTTCCCAATCCTTGCGGTTTTCTACGACGATGGTATGGGTTGACATTGGAGTTTCAGTCTATCCTCGCTGCTTTTTATTAGCGACTGCCCGCACGGGTCGTCTTCTGTCCTTGAGCCGCCCGCGTTGGCGTTAATTTTTCCAGCGCGCCTTTCGGTGTCTCGACGCGCCGTTTCAGAATCAGCACGGACTTCTGGCCGGCCTTGCCGTAGCGCGCCATGCGCTCGAAATCTTTGCGCAGGATGGGCATGTTCACGCAATCGGTGATGGTCTTGCCGACTTCTTTATCGACGAAAGGATCGTGCACGTAGATAAAGCGTTCGTCGAAACCGGTGACCACCACCCAGTGGGGAAATTTCTCGTGGTAAATGCGGTAGGAACTGATCAGCACGATGGGTATGCCGCCTTGTTCGAACTGCTGCTGCAAGGCATCCACTCCGATCACCCCGTAATGAATGTTCACCGGCACGCTGCGCAACTCGTTGACGAAATCCTCCTGCACCAGCCGCATCACTTCTTTCTTTTCCAGGCTGCGCACCGAGTCGACGAACAGGGCGCGTTCGTCATTGACGAATACTTCCACGTCGAAGCCGCGATGGTAAGCGGACAAGGCCAGCCCATACGGTCCGCAGCCACCGTGGCCGGAGGTCATGAAAATAGTGGTGGACTCGCGCCAGATGCGCAGCTCCAGCATGCGGTCCAGCACGATGCTGGGATCGAGCGCTTTCATCGCCATCAACAAAGTGGACGGGCCGCAGGTGAAATCCAAAGTCTGTTCATAATACGGCACCCGCGCCATGGCCGGCGCCAGTTCCTGGGTCAGCGATTTCTCGAAGCGCACCGCGTCCATGTGGTCTTCGTAATAATCGGTGTAAAGACCGAATTCACGATAACCGTGGCGTTTGAACAAGGCGATCGATGCCGCGTTGTCTTTGCGAATTTCCAGACGCAGTGTCACGCAATCGTTGCGGGTGGCTTCGTCTTCGGAAGCGCGCACCAGAGCGCCGGCCACGCCCATGCGCTGAAATTCGAGATCGACCGCCAGCGAATACAAACGGGCCAATGAAGTACCGGTGTTGAACAACAGCATGGAATAACCGCGCATCACGCCGTTTTCCACGTCCACCACGGTCTCGGCGTTACCTTTGGTCAACAGATAACGGAAGTTGCGCCGCGACAGACGATCGGTATCGAAACAACGGTTCTCGATCCGGACCAGGTCCTCGAGATCATCCAGTGTGGCGCGGCGTATCATGCGGCCTATCCTATCACGGGGCGGAGGCCTACTAAAAAGGCAAATGGCCTGTTTCCGCGCTCCGTCCAAGCAAGCCAACCGCCGCGCCGCGGCGATAAAGCCATTAAGTTCTTGCGATAACAGCGGTACACTACCGGCGGGCCGAGGGAGGACCGCCATGCCGGATATACGCTTTGACCAGTATTACCGTTACGACGCGCTCAGCGCGCTGTTGTACGCGTTCGCCGCCCGCCATCCGGCCTTGATGCGGCTCGCCAGCATCGGCAAAAGCCATGAAGGCCGCGACATCTGGCTGGCCACCCTCACCGCGTTCGCCCACGGCGATGACCGCGACAAACCGGCCTTCTGGGTCGACGGCAATATCCACGCGCCGGAGCTGGCCGGCTCCACCGCCTGCCTCTATTTCATCCATGAATTGCTCAGCGGCTACGGCCACGACCCGGACATCAGCCGCTGTCTCGACAGCCGGGTGTTTTATATTTGTCCGCGCGTCAATCCGGACGGCGCGGAATGGGCTTTAGCCGAACCACCGCGCATCATTCGTTCCGGCACCCGGTCTTATCCTCATGACGAAGAGCCGGTGCGCGGATTGATTCGCGAAGACATCGACGGCGACGGCCGTATATTGAGCATGCGCATCGCCGACCCCGATGGGCCCTGGAAAATCTCGGCGCAGGATGCACGCCTGCTGGTGCCACGCGAACCGGCCGAAACCGGCGGCGAATATTACCGGCTGTTACCGGAAGGCCGCCTCGAAAATTACGACGGCCATTTGATCCACACCCCGCCGCCGGCCCAAGGCCTCGACCTCAACCGCAACTTTCCGGCCAAATGGCGCGAGGAATCGCAACAGACCGGCGCCGGCCCCTACCCCGCCTCCGAACCCGAAGTGCAAAACCTGGTGCGCTTCATCGCCGACCATCCCAACATCTGCGGCGGCGTGGCCTTTCATTGTTACAGCGGCGTGTTGCTGCGGCCGCTGTCTTATCAGAGCGACGAGGACCTGCCCGCCGAAGACCTGTGGGTGTACCGCAAAATCGGTGACCAAGGCACAGCGCTCACCGGTTATCCCGCCGCCTCGGCTTATCACGAATTTCGTTATCACCCCAAGGAAATCATCACCGGCGCCATGGACGACTGGCTGTACGAACAGCAAGGCGTATTCGCCTGGACCGTGGAAATCTGGAGCCCGCAACGCCAGGCCGGCATCGGCGACTACCGCTACATCGACTGGTATCGCGAACATCCCGTCGAAGACGATTTGAAATTATTGAAGTGGAACGACGAAGCGCTAAACGGCGCGGGCTTCGTACCCTGGTATCCCGTCGATCATCCGCAACTCGGCCGCGTCGAATTGGGCGGCTGGGATCCATTGTTTACGTTTTGGAATCCGCCGCCGGCCTTGCTGGAACAGGAGATCGCCCGTTTTCCGAAATGGCTGGTGTGGCACGCCCTACTTTCGCCACGGCTGGAGTGGCATGACCTCAGCGCCACGGCTGTCGGCAATGATCTGTATCTAATCCGCGCGGTGGTACGCAACAGCGGCTGGCTGCCGAGCTACGTCACCAAGCTCGCCGCCGAAAAGAAATTGGTGCGCGGCGTGATCTGCGAATTGGAATTACCCAACGGCGCGCGCCTGCTGCAAGGCGAACGGCGAATGGAGATCGGCCAGTTGGAAGGCCGCGCCCACAAACCGTCCTCCACTTTCGGCTGGGCGGGCAGCGTGAGTGATCCGACTCTGCATCGCGCCAAGGCCGAGTGGCTGGTGCAGGCGCCAGCGGGCGCGGTGATCACGGTGCGCGCGCGCCACGCCCGCGCCGGCGCGCTCAGCGCCGAACTTAGCTTGTGTCCTTAATCTGGGAGCACAGCGCGGCAGCCAAAGAGAAAGCAGATACCAACCACCCCGGCCCGGCGAGCCACTCCTTCTTATAGCTTAAGGAGTGGATGACGTTACGCCCACTGTCCACCACACAGATCAGAGCGATTTACTCGCCGGATCGGGCGATGAATCACCCCGCCGTCGCACCAACAACTCCACCACCGCATCGGCGGCGCGCTGATCGGCGTCTCGGCGCAGAGTGCGATGAATCTCGGTGAAGGTCGCCGCGAGTTGCGCGCGGCCCGCTTTATCATCCAGCCAATTCAAAACGGCGGCGGCCACATTGGCCGGCGTCGCCGCGTCCTGTATCAATTCCGGCACCAAGGCACGCCCCGCCAGCAAATTGGGCAGCGAATAATGCGGCACCTTCACCAGCCGTTGCGCCAGCCAATAGGTGAGCGGCGACAAACGGTAAGCCATCACCGGCGGACACTTGAGCAGCAGGGCTTCCAGGGTGGCGGTGCCCGAAGCCACCATCACCGCGTCGGCGGCGGTGAGCGCGGCGTGGGCCTTGCCCTGCACGATAGTCACCGGCAAACGCGGCGCCAAGGCCTGTAAGCGGGCCGCGAATAATTCCTGCGTGGCGGCCGTCGCCAGCGGCGCGACGAAGCGCAGCGCCGGCCGTTGCTCGGCGCACGAACGCGCCGCTGCGATGAACACCTCGCCCAAGGCCCGCACTTCGCTCAGCCGGCTGCCGGGCAGGATCGCGACCACCTCGCCGTCCCGCGGCAAACCCAACTCGGCGCGCGCGGCATGGCGATCGGGGATCAGCGGCAAGGCATCGGCAAGCGGATGGCCGACGTAGCGTACCGGGACACGATGGGTCTCGTAAAAGGCGGCCTCGAAGGGAAACAAGGTCAGCATCAAATCCACGGCGCGGGCGATCTTGCGCAAACGGTATTGCCGCCAGGCCCACACCGACGGACTGACGTAATGCACGGTGGGGATACCGGCCGTTTTCAATTGGCGTTCCAGACCCAGATTGAAATCCGGCGCGTCGATGCCGATGAACACGTCGGGCGGTTCGGCGAGAAAATGCCGCACCACCGCCTTGCGGATCGCGAACAACTCGCGCAGATGCCCCAGCACTTCGGTGAGGCCCATCACCGCGAGTTTTTCCGAGGGAAACAGCGCTTGGCAGCCGGCGGCGATCATGCGCGGCCCGGCGATGCCGGTGAACACCGCGTCGGGATAACGCTGTTTGAGCGCGGTGATCAGGCCGGCGCCGAGCAGATCGCCCGAGGCCTCCCCCGCGACCAGGCCGATACGGATCATTCTAAAAACCGCGGATGTAAACCACGGAGATCACGGAGGATATGGAGCAAGACAGGATGGCATTGAGCCAGTGCATCTATTGAATGATGGCGACAAGGGCACACAGTCGTTGCTTTCCCTCCGTGATCTCCATGTCCTCCGTGGTCGACCGCTTTTTTCAGGATCATGAACGGCGGTTAGCGAATGATGCCGCGGCTGGATTTTTCCAGAAAGCGGATCATCTCGCCCACCTCCGGCGTCTCCTCGACCAAGCTGCGCATTTGCTCGATCGCGTCTTTTAAAATGAGATTGGAGCGATAGAGAAATTTATAGGCGCGGCGCAACTGCGCGATGGTTTCGCTGCTGAAACCGCGGCGGCGCAGACCTTCGACGTTGAGGCCGTGCGGCGCGGCGGGATGACCGGCCACCATCACGTAAGGCGGCACGTCCTTGGCGATGCCGCTGCCGAACGCGGTGAAACTGTGGGCGCCCAAGGTGCAGAACTGATGCACTTGCGTGAAGCCGCCGAGGATCACTTGATCTTCCACCACCACGTGGCCGGCCAGCGACGCGTTGTTGGCGAAGATGGTCTGGTTGCCGATCAGGCAGTCGTGAGCCAGATGAACATAAGCCATGATCCAGTTGTCGTGACCGATGCGGGTAACGCCGCCGCCTTGGGCGGTGCCCCGGTTTAAGGTGCAGAACTCGCGGATGACATTGCGGTCGCCGATTTCCAGCAAGGTCGGCTCGCCTTGATATTTTTTGTCCTGCGGCATTTCGCCCAAGGATGAGAACTGGAAAATTTTATTGTCGCGACCGATGCGGGTGGGACCGTTGACGACCACATGCGGACCTACCCAGGTGCCCGCGCCGATGACCACCTCGGGACCGATGATGGAAAACGCCCCGATGTGCACATCCGCCGCCAGTTCGGCCTTGGGATCGATAATCGCGCGCGGATCGATCAAACGTCTACTTCCCGGTGGGCGCACATCAGGTCGGCGCTGGCCACGATCCGGCCGTCCACTTTCACTTCGCCGCTGAATTTCCAGACACCGCGCATGGCCCGCGTCAGCTTGACCTCGAGGATCATCTGATCGCCGGGTTCGACCGGCTGCTTGAAGCGGGCGTTGTCGATGGCGGCAAGATAATAAGTCGAACCGCTGGCCGGCGTGGTCTGCGCGGTTTTAAACGCCAGAATGCCGGTGGCTTGCGCGAGGGCTTCCAGGATCAACACGCCGGGCATCACCGGCCGGCGGGGAAAATGGCCGGTGAAATAGTGTTCGTTGAAGGTGACGTTTTTCAGCGCCACCAGCGATTCGCCCGGCGTAAAGGACACCACCCGGTCGATCAGCAAAAACGGATACCGGTGGGGCAGATATTTCAATACCTCATGGATATCCATCGCGCAGCCCGCGCCCTCGACGCGCTTCGCTGCTCCGGCTTCGCATTCCGCCTCGCCGTTTTTCAGCGGTACTTCATCTGTCATAGTTAGGGTCCTTGAACTGAAATCTCATTCGCCGCCGCGCTCCTTGGAAATTTTTTCCAAACGCCGCAGACGGCGCGCCATGTCATCGAGCTGATGAAACCGCGCATAATTTTTCCGCCAGTCGCGATTGGGTTCCAGCGGCGTCCCCGACGAATACAAACCGGGTTCGCGGATGGAATGCGCGACGAAGGACATGCCGGTGATATGCACGTCATCCGCGATCTCGGTGTGTCCGACGATGCCCACGCCGCCGCCGATGGTGCAGCGCGCGCCGATGCGGGCGCTGCCGGCGATCCCCGTGCAACCGGCAATCGCGGTGTGCGCACCGATGTGCACATTGTGAGCCACTTGAATCTGATTATCCAGTTTGACGCCGTCCTCGATGACGGTGTCGTCCAGACTGCCCCGGTCGATGGTGGTATTGGCGCCGATCTCCACATCGTCGCCGATGACGACCGCGCCCAATTGCGGCACTTTGACCCAGTGGCCGCGGCCGTTGGCGAAACCGAAACCGTCGCTGCCGATCACCACCCCCGGATGGATCACCGCCCGTTTGCCGATGCGGGTGCGTTCGCCGACCGAGACGTTGGCCGATAAACGGCTGCCTTCACCGATCTCGCTGCCGCGCGCGATCACGCAGCCGGGACCGATGGTCACGCCGGCGGCAATGCGCACCTGCTCTTCGATTACCGCGTTGGCATCGATCCAGGCACTGGGATGCACATCGCTGGCGGGATGAATCACCGCGCGCGGATGACAGCCCTCGACGCGCGGCCGGACCGGCACCAGCAAGGCGGCGATACGCGCATAGGCCAGATAGGGATCGCCCGTCACCAGCGCATGGGTGACGCAGGCATCCAGATATTCTTCGGACAAAATCACCGCGGAGGCCGCCGTCGCGGAAAGGTGTTTGGCGTAACGCGGATTGGACAAAAAGGAAATGTCGCCGGCCCGAGCGTTTTGCAAAGTAGCCACGCCGCTGATGACGCAGGCCGCGTCGCCGCGGACGCGACCGTCGACGTATTCGGCGAGCTGACCCAAGGTCCGCATCGGCTATCCCCGGTTTTTTATTTGTTCTTCACCGCCGCGCCACCCGCGGAAGTACGCAGCTTTTCCAAAACCTTTTCGGTGAGGTCGATGGTGGCGCTGGCATAAGCGATGCCTTCGTACACGATCAAATCGTAATTCTGTTCCTTGCCGATGTTCTCGATGGCCTGCTGCACGAACTCCAGCAGCTTGCCGATCTCCTCGTTGCGGCGCAGATTGAGATCCTCGCGAAATTCGCCGGCGGCACGGCGTAAATCACGCTTCAAGACATCGACGTCCCGTTCCACCCGGCGCCGTTCGCTTTCGCTCATCACCGCGCCGTCGCGGGCCAACTGATCTTCCAGTTGCTTGAGTTTTTTCTGGCCGCTCTGCAATTCGGCTTCTTTAACCGAGAATTCTTCTTTAAGCTTTTTGGAGACCTCGTTGGCCTGCGGTGACTCTTCCAGCAAACGCGCCGCGTTGACGTAGCCGATTTTCAGATCGGCGCCGAACGCCGGCGCCATCGCCGCCAGCAGACCCACTAACAACCAAATCCGTTTCACCATCACGTTCAATACTCTCTCTTCAAGGATTAAAATCCGGCGCCCAAGGAAAACTGGAATATTTCCGTCTCGTCGCCGACCTGGTCATTTAACGCTTTCGCCAAACTAAAAGTCAACGGCCCGATCGGCGACAACCACACCGCCGACACGCCCACGGCATAACGCAATTCACCGGCGTCGAAATTATCGAAATCCTCATAGACATTGCCGCCGTCGAGAAACGCACCCATCCGGAACGATTTATTGTTCTCGCCGGCGAACGGCGGCGCGAACAACAACTCCAAGCTGCCCATCATGCGGAACGCGCCGCCCAAGGCGTTGTTGTTTTCCCGGGGACCCAGCGAATTGGAACGGAAGCCGCGCACCGAACGAATACCGCCGGCGTAATAATTTTCGAGGAAGGGAAAACCGGTGGTATCGCCGTAGGCATCGCCGTAAGCGATTTCGCCGTCGGCCGAGAAGGTGAACCGCCGCGAGAGTTCCTTGTACCAGGTGCTGCGGTTGGTGGCCTTGTAATAAGTCAGGCCGCTGCCCGGCAAGGCGGTTTCCAACGACAAGCTTTGCAGCAGACCGGCGGTGGGAAAAAACGCTTCGTTGCGGGTATCGTAAGACCAGCCCATGGTCAGCTTGAAGGCGTCGAACTGATCGGTATTGCTATTGAGATAATCGATATACCGCTGCGGCGTCTGCGAGGTGGTGTTAATCGCCGTGTGTTCGTAGCCCACCGAAAACCGCAGGCTGTCGAATTCACTCAAGGGATAACCGTAGTTGACGCTGGCGCCGAACGCATCGGCGGTGAAATCGGCCACATCGGCCTGACCCGCGTCGGTGGTACGCGAGAACACCCGGAAGCCGCGGCTGAGGCCATCCAGGCTGTAATAAGGATTGGTATAGGAAAAACTGTATATGGTATTCACCTGGCTGTTGTTGATCTGCGCGCTGACCCGTTTGCCGGTACCGAGAAAATTGTCCTGAGTGACGCTGGCATTGAGCAGCACGCCTTGCGATTGCGAAAAGCCCACGCCGGCCATCAGACTGCCGAAGGATGAACGCTCCTTGACGCTGTAATTGACGTCCACCTGGTCGTCGACGCCGGCCACCGCCGGCGTTTCGACGTTGACCTCGTCGAAATAACCGAGGCGCTGCAAACGCACCCGCGAGCGGTTCACCTGCTCGGTGGAAATCCAGCCGCCTTCCATTTGCCGCAGCTCGCGCCGCAACACGTCGTCGCGGGTGCGGGCGTTGCCGCTGACGTTCATGCGCCGCACGTAAACCCGCTTATTGGGTTCGACGAAGAAGGTCAACTTGACGGTGCGCTGCTCGCGGTCGACGTCCGGCACCGGATTGATGTTGGCGAAGGCATAACCTTCCTTACCCAAGCGCTCATTGATGCGCGTAGCGCTCTCGGTCACTTCGCGTCGCGAAAACAGTTCACCGGGCTCGATGCTGATCAAGGCCTTCAATTCCGGCTCGGGCACCTTCAAGTCACCGGCGAGCTTCACTTCCTTGACGGTGAACTGCTCGCCCTCGGCCAGGGTGATGGTGATGTAGACATTTTTTTTGTCCGGACTGATCGCCACCTGGGTGGAATCGACGCTGAAATCGATGTAGCCGCGATCCAGATAAAAAGAACGCAGGGTCTCCAGATCCGCCGCCAGCTTCTGCTTGGAATATTGGTCGTTTTGATTGAGCAGCGACATCAAGGTGGACGGGCCGAGTTGGAAGGCCCGCAATAATTCAGCGGTGCTGAACCGGCGGTTGCCCACCAGATTGATCTCCTGGATCTTGGCCACCTGGCCTTCGTCGATTTGCAGGCCGATCTCCACCCGGTTGCGGTCCAGCGCGGTCACCGTGTTGCTGATCTTCACCCCGTATTTGCCGCGCGCGAAATATTGCCGCTCCAGTTCGCGTTCGACTTGATCCAAGGTCGAACGGTCGAAGATCCGCCCTTCGGCCAGACCGATCCGCTTCAAGGCCTCGGTCAGTTCCTCGCTGCTGAGGTCCTTATTGCCGCTGAGATTGACCTTGGAGATCGACGGCCGTTCTTCGACCACCACGATCAAGCTGTCACCGTCCCGCTGCAATTTCACGTCGGCGAAAAAGCCGGTTTTCGATAAGGCACGCACCGCTTCCGCGGCACGGGTGTCGTCGATGGTGTCGCCGACCGCGACCGGCAGGTAATTGAACACCGTGCCGACTTCGATGCGCTGCAAACCTTCGACGCGGATATCCTGAATACGGAAGGCGGTGAACGCCTGTGCCGTGGTGGAAACCAGACAGGCCAGGCCCATCAGCAAACTTACGATTCTTATTTTTAACAACGGCACGGAATGCTCACTTGAATAATTGGACAACGTCGTTGTAGATGGCGACGGCCATCAGCATCAGCAGCAGCGGCACACCCACCCGCTGCCCGACGGCCTGCGCGGTATCGGACACCGGACTCCCCTTCACCATTTCGATGAGGTAATAAAGCAAATGGCCGCCGTCCAGCACCGGGATCGGCAACAGATTCAACACGCCCAGACTGATGCTGACGATCGCGAGAAAAGTCAGGAATGCCACCAGCCCCACCTGCGCGGAATAGCCGGCGTATTTGGCGATGCTGATCGGGCCGCTGATATTGGACATCGACACATCGCCGGCCACCATGCCCCACAACATGCGCAGCGTCAGCACCGACATGTCCCAGGTTTTTTTCACGGCCACGCCCAGGGCGTCCACCGGCGAATAACGCACCAGGGTTACGTACTCCTTGCCCAAACCCTCGGGCACCGCCACCGCCGCGCCGACGTAACCGATGTCGCCTTCTTTCGCGCTGCGGCGGCTGGGCTGCAAATCCACGATTAGACGCGCGCCGGCGCGGTCGATCTCGGTATGGATGATGCGATCGGGGCGGGCCCGCACATATTCCACCCAATCGTCCCATGCGGACACCGGCCGGCCGTCGCTGGAAATGATGCGGTCGCCCGCCTGCAAGCCAGCCTGTTCCGCCGCGCCGCCGGGTTCGAGATGGCTGATCACCGGCGGGAGAATGGGGCGCGCCGGTTGTATGCCGAGGGTGTCGAGCAGATTGCCTTGCTGCAAATCTTTTTGTATCGCATGCAAATGCAGTTGATGAACGCGCGCCACGCCCTGCTCGTCGCGGGTCTGCACGTCGATCTCTTCGTCGTTCATGGTGTTTTCGAGCAAGGCCATTACCGCGTTCTGCCAGCTGTCGATTGCTACTCCGTCCACCGCGGTTATTGTTTCGCCGGCCGTGAAGCCGGCCTCGGCGGCCAGCGATTGCGGCGCCACGCTGCCGACGATGGGTTTGACGCCGTCGACACCCAGCACGAATACCAGCCAATACACCGCGATCGCCAGCATGAAATTGAAGAGCGGCCCCGCCAGCACAATGGCAAAGCGTTTACCGACGGCCTGGCGGTTGAAGGCGCGATGCAGTTCATGCTCCGCCACTTCGCCTTCCCGTTCGTCGAGCATGCGCACGTAACCACCGAGCGGTATCGCCGCCAACACGTATTCGGTTTGGTCCGCGCCGCGGGTGGTGCGCCAGATCGGCTTGCCGAAGCCGATGGAAAACCGCAGCACTTTCACGCCGAGCCGGCGCGCCACCCAAAAATGGCCGAACTCGTGCACCGCGATCAGCAGCGCCAGCGCCAGTAGAAAAAAGAATAACGAGGTAAAAAGGCTGCTCATGGTTACCTGCCGATCCGCGCTACGGTGTCGCGCGCCACGGCGCGGGCGTGGGCATCGTCTTCCAAGATTTTTTCCAGCGAGACCGCGGCGCGGGCCGGGACATCGCTCAAGGTGGCTTCCACCACCGCGGCGATGGCGGTAAACGCGATCCGCTCTTCCAGGAATGCTTGCACCGCCACTTCATTGGCCGCATTCAACACCGCGGTAGCGGTCCCGCCGCGCTCCATTGCCTGATAGGCCAGCGCCAGGCAGGGGAAACGTGCGAGATCGGGCGCGGCGAAATGCAGAGTCGCGACATCGAACAGGTTCAAACGCCGCACGCCGGACTCCAAACGTTCCGGCCAAGCCAGGGCGTGGGCGATGGGCGTGCGCATATCCGGGCTGCCGAGTTGGGCGAGTATCGAACCATCGATGTATTCCACCATGGAATGGACGATGCTTTCGGCATGCAATACCACTTGTACCTGTTCCGCCGCGGTGTCGAACAGCCAACAGGCTTCGATCACCTCCAGCCCTTTGTTCATCATGGTCGCCGAGTCCACCGAAATTTTGCGGCCCATGACCCAGTTGGGGTGGGCGCAGGCTTGCGCCGGGGTCATGGCGGGCAATTCAGTGAGCGGTGTGTCGCGAAACGGGCCGCCGGACGCGGTTAGCAGAATCTTGCTTACGCCCATTGCCGCCAAACCGCCCGAGCGTACCGAGGGTAGACACTGAAAGATCGCGTTATGTTCACTGTCCACCGGTAGAAGCTGCGCACCGTGGGCGCGCACCTCGTCCATGAACAAGCGGCCGGCCATCACCAGCGCTTCTTTATTGGCGAGCAATATCCGTTTACCGGCCCGCGCCGCCGCAAGAGTCGGCAGCAAACCCGCGGCACCGACGATGGCAGCCATCACGGTTTGGGCGGCGGGATGAGCGGCGGCGTGGGCCACCGCCTCCGCGCCGGCCGACACTTCGATCGCGGTGTCGATGCCGCGCAAACGTTCGCGTAAACGTTGGGCGGCGTCGGCATCGGCCATCACCGCCAACTCGGGATGAAAGGCGCGGCACTGTTCGGTGAGCCGTTCCACATCGCTGTGCGCCGCCAGCGCCACCACCCGGTAACGGTCACGGTGACGCCCCAGCACATCCAGTGTGCTCACACCGATGGAGCCGGTAGCGCCCAGTACCGTCACGCCGATCATGTCACCCACACTATCAATGCCAGACCCACATAAAATACCGGCGCCGCCGCCGTGATGCTGTCGATGCGGTCCAAAGCCCCGCCGTGTCCCGGTAAAAACCGGCCGCTGTCCTTCACTCCCGCCTCTCGTTTGAAGAGGCTTTCCAGCAAATCGCCCACCACGGAAATCACCACGACCGCCACGCACAGCGCCACGAATAAAGGCGCGACCGCGCCAGGCATATTAAAAATGAATATGCCGGCCACCGCCACCAGCAGGGAGGCGGCCGCACCGCCCATCACCCCTTCCCAGGTCTTGCCCGGGCTCACCCGCGGCGCCAATTTGCGGCGGCCGTAACGGCGGCCGACGAAGTATGCGCCGCTGTCCGCGGCCCATACCAGAACAAACAGGAACAAGACATAGGCGGGTCCGGCGGACGGGTCGCCGTGCAAGGCGGTCAATGCCAACCAGGGCGGCAATAAGATCGCCAGCCCGGCCAGCGCGCCGCCCAACCGAGTTTTGGGCAAAACCTGCGCGCCGGCTTGATAACGCTTTATCCACGCCGTCGCGCAGGCCCACCATATCACAGCCGCTACGCTGATCCCACGAATGAACTCGGCGGGCAGCGGCATGTAAATCGCGAACAATAGAGCGCCGGCGATAAATGCCACGAAAACCCGGCGCGCCGCGGCCGGCAAGGCCACTAACCGCGACCATTCCCCGGCGGCGGCCACCACCACCGCGGCGAGCAGCATCGCGAAATAGGCCGAAGGCAGGGCGAGCACGCCCCACACGAATAAGGGAATCAGAACGGCAGCGGTCAACAGGCGCTGTTTAAGCACCTGGACTCTGCTCCACCTGCTCGCCGGTGCGGCCAAAACGGCGCTGCCGGCCGGCGTAGGACAGCAAAGCCTCGTCGAAGGCACGAGCATCGAAATCCGGCCACAGTATTTCGGTGAAATACAATTCCGAATAGGCGAGATGCCATAACAGAAAATTGCTGATGCGCTGCTCGCCGCCGGTGCGGATAAATAAGTCCGGCTCGGGCAAACCGTGCAGCGCCAGATGCGTCTCCAGCAGTTCGGGGGTGACGTCCGCCGCGCGCAATTCACCGGCCTCGACCTTCGCGGCGATGCGCTGAGTGGCTTGAGCCACATCCCACCGTCCGCCGTAATTGGCGGCGACCACCAGGGTCAAGCCGGTGTTGTTTTTCGAAAGCGCTTCGGCGGCGGCGATTTCGTCTTGCAAACGCGGCGCGAACGCGCCGCACTCGCCCACCACTTTCAGACGTACGTTATTTTCGTGGAGCTTTTTGCTTTCGCGCTGCAGAGCGGTGATGAACAGCTCCATCAGCAGGCTCACTTCTTTTTCGGGACGCCGCCAGTTTTCACTGCTGAAGGCGAACAAGGTCAGTACTTCGATGCCTTTTTCGCCGCAGGCGCGCACCAGTTGGCGCACGATCTCGACCCCGGCCTTGTGGCCGGCGACCCGCGGCAGAAAACGTTTTTTGGCCCAACGGCCGTTGCCGTCCATGATGATGGCGACATGGCGCGGAACACCGTTGCCGGAAGGGATATTGTGCGGCTCTTTAGACATAAATATCAGCAGGGACTCGTAGGCCTACTCTCTCGGGGACCGCCAACGCGGCGTACACCGCGAGAAGTTACAGTTGACGCAGGCCGTCCCACCGCGCTGCGCCGTTGAACGGCGCGCTTGCGCGCGCCGCCGCTCGGTTACATTGTTTCGACTGCGCACGGAGAATGAATCTCCGTTGATCAAGGGGAAAAATTACGACTCTCCCTCTTGATAATAATCCCCCATCGCCTTGACCCCGCGGCAAGCCGCGGGGAATTTTAAGACTAAATCTCCAGCAACTCCGATTCCTTGGCCGCCAGCGCCTTGTCCACCTCGGCAATATATTTATCGGTGAGTTTTTGTATCTCGTCCTGGGCGCGCCGATCGTCGTCCTCGGAGATTTGTTTATCTTTAAGCAATTTCTTCAAATCGCCGTTGGCGTCGCGACGGATGTTGCGGATCGCCACCCGCGCGCCTTCCGCTTCGCTGCGCACCACTTTAATCAGATCGCGGCGGCGCTCCTCCGTAAGCGACGGCAAGGGAATCCGAATCATCCCGCCCGAGGTGTTGGGCGTCAAACCGAGATCGGAAGTCATGATCGCCTTCTCGATCGGCTGGATCATGCTTTTATCCCAAGGCGTCACCGTCAAAGTGCGGCTGTCCGCCACTGCCACGTTGGCGGCTTGGCTGAGCGACACTTCACTGCCGTAGAACGACACCGTGATGTGATCGAGCAGACTGGTCTGGGCACGGCCGGTGCGGATCTTCACCAAATCATCGCGCAGCGCGATGATGCTTTTACGCATGCGGGCATCGGCCTGGTTCTTGACGTCGCTGATCATGGATTGCCTCCCCGTTGCACCAGGGTGCCCTCGTCGGCACCGTGAATGATACGGCGCAGCGCGCCGGGCCGGTTGATATCGAACACCCGTAAAGGCACATCGTAATCGCGGCACAGCACGATGGCGGTGGCATCCATCACCCCCAGTTTGCGGTCGAGCGCCTCGTCATAAGTCAGCGAGGTGTAACGCTCGGCCGTAGGGTCTTTCATGGGATCGGCGGTGTACACGCCGTCCACCTTGGTGCCTTTCAAGAGCAGCTCGGCGCCGATTTCGATGGCGCGCAGACTGGCTGCCGAATCGGTAGTGAAAAAGGGATTGCCGGTACCGGCGGCGAACACCACCACCCGGCCTTTTTCCAGATGGCGGATGGCGCGCCGGCGGATGTAGTCTTCACAGATTTGATTGATCTTGATCGCCGACATCACCCGCGCCTGCGCGCCGCGCGCCTCCAGCGCATCCTGCATGCCGAGCGCGTTGATCACGGTGGCCAGCATGCCCATGTGGTCGCCGGTGACCCGGTCCACGCCGGAAGCGGCGAGGCTGGCACCGCGGAAGATATTGCCGCCGCCAATCACCACACCTACTTGCACGCCGTCTTCGATCAATTCGCACAACTCATCGGCGATGCGGCCCATCACCGCCGGGCTGATGGTGTCTTCGCCATCGCTCATCAAGGCCTCACCGCTGAGCTTCAGCAATATCCGTCGAAAATGTGGCGCACTCTCCGTTGCTGGCACTGGCATCAACCTCCGCGGACCTGGGCCATGACTTCTTCGGCGAAGTTTTCCGATTTCTTCTCGATACCTTCGCCCACTTCGAAGCGCACGAAACCGGTGACGGTGGCGTTTTGCTGTTTCGCCAATTGCTCCACGGTCTGATCCGGGTTTTTGACGAAGGGCTGGCCGAGCAGAGTGATCTCGCGCAAGAACTTGCCGACCCGGCCCATCACCATCTTCTCGACGATGTCGGCGGGTTTACCGCTGTCGGCGGCCTGCGCCGTGTAAATTTCTTTTTCCTTGGCGATCACGTCGGCGGGCACGTCGTTGGGGCCGAGCGCCACCGGCTTGCTCGCGGCGACGTGCATGGCGATGTCTTTGGCGAGGCTTTCATCGCCGCCTTTGACGCCCACCAGCACGCCGATGCGAGTGCCGTGCAGATACATGCCGACCTTGCCGCCTTCGCTGTTCAGCACATGGAAGCGGCGTACCGATATATTTTCGCCGAGCTTGGCGACCAGGGCGCGGCGCATATCATCCACGCTGCCGCCGCTGATAGGAAGAGCCAGTACGTCATCGACGGTCTTCGGCGATTTGGCCAACGCGGCCTGGGCCAATTCAGCGGCGAATTTGACGAAGTCGTCGGCCTTGGCCACGAAGTCGGTCTCGCAGTTCACTTCGACGATGACGCCGCGCGTACCGTCCGCGCTCAGCGCCGCCACTACCGTGCCTTCCGCCGCCACCCGGCCGGCTTTCTTGTCGGCCTTGGCCAGGCCGGACTTGCGCATCGCCTCCACCGCGGCTTCGATGTCGCCGCCGGTTTCGGTCAAGGCCTTTTTGCATTCCATCATGCCGGACCCGGTGCGCTCACGCAGTTCTTTGACCAGCGCCGCAGTAATTTCCATAGCCCTAACCTCTCTTAACTTAAAGGGTGAATCGGCGCACGGCAGGCGTGCGCCCCGTCCGCATCATCTGACCCGCCCGGCATATTGCCGAGACGGGTGTTAATTCATCGAAACCAAACCAGGCTGGAAGGGACCGGCCCTTCCAGCCTGCATGTGGATTTAGCCCGCGTCTTCCGCGTCAACGGTGCCGGCTTGCTGCAGCGCGCTGGCCGCCCGCTTAGGTTTCTTAATGGTTTGTTTCACACCGGGCTCGGCGGGAGCCGCTTTTCCGACAACATCGTCGTCCATTTCAACGAACTCGTCGCCGGGCGAGGTTTGCAGCGCCACCGCCTTGCCGTTGACCACCGCGTCGGCCACGCCGCGCACATACAGTTGCACCGCGCGCACCGCGTCGTCATTGCCGGGGATGATATAGTCGATATTCTCGGGGCTGTTGTTGGTGTCCACCACGCCGATTACCGGGATGCCCAATTTCTTAGCTTCGGCCACCGCGATGTTCTCGTTGCCGACGTCGATGACGAACAGGGCGTCGGGCAGACCAGGCATGTCTTTGATGCCGCCCAGGCTGCGTTCCAACTTATCTAATTCACGGCTGAGACCCAACGCTTCTTTCTTGCTGAAGCGTTCCAGGCTGCCGTCTTGGCGCATGGCGTCCAGCTCTTTCAAGCGGCGGATCGACTGGCGGATGGTTTTGAAGTTGGTGAGCATGCCGCCCAGCCAGCGCTGATTGACGTACGGCATGCCGCAGCGCTTGGCTTCTTCCTCGACGGCCTGCTGCGCGGAACGCTTGGTGCCGACGAACAGGATGGTGCCCTTTTTGGACGCCAGGCCGCTGATGAAATTGGTGGCCTCCTCGAAGAGGGGCAGGGTCTTTTCCAGATTGATGATGTGAATCTTGTTGCGGTCCCCGAAAATATACTGGGCCATTTTGGGATGCCAGTAACGGGTCTGGTGACCGAAGTGCACGCCGGCCTCAAGCATCTGGCGCATGGAAACAGTAGCCATGTAAAACTCCTCTATGTAGGGTTAAACCTCCATACATCCCATACATCAACCCGTCTAGCGGGCACCCTGATGTATGTGCCGATGTATGTGTGAAGTACACTGCGGGTGTCGGCCTAAGCGGCGCGCCCCGCGCCGTCGCCGGCATGGAATACCGTCTCGGAAAGGGACCGCCTCGGCCATCCGGCCCACAGCAGGTATCGTTACGTTTTCGTACCGCCGGCGGGGTGAAAACACGCCACCACATCCCCAGCGATCCGGCGCGCTTTATACCATAAACCCGCCCACCCGCTCAATAAAATTAATCTTGGAATCCGCCGCGACCGGTCGCCGGATTTAGGCGATGGAAGCGGATCAAGGCGGGAATCGCGATTGCTCCGCCTTGATCGGGCATGGAGATGCATGCCTTGGGATCGGAACGATTTAACGATTTAAGAAACCCTTGCTTCATCCGGGCTTCCCCGCGGCGCCGAGGTGATCCCGTTTCCAACCCTGAAAGCGACGGATTATCTTCGCGGGCCGTTCCCGTTCCACCGAGGAAACCGTCACCTGCGCGTCCGCCGCCGTTATTGCTGACACTGGCGGGCGGATAACGGTAAGATCACCCCCCGGGCGTTCCCAGCCGAGAGCAGTGAGACAGATTGACCGCCTCGCTTGAATCAACTTACATGACAAACAGTTATTCCCATGAGCGTAACCATTAAAACAACCGACGAGATCGCCAAGATGCGGGTGGCGGGGCGCTTGGCGGCGGAAGTGCTGCACATGATCCGCCCCTACGTGCAGGCCGGCGTCACCACCGAGGAGTTGGACCAGCGTTGCCACGACTATATCGTCAACGTCCAACAGGCCATCCCGGCGCCGCTCAACTACCACGGCTTCCCCAAATCCATCTGCACCTCGGTCAACCACCAGGTCTGCCACGGCATCCCCGGCAAAAAGCGCCTCAAGCACGGCGACATCGTCAATATCGACGTCACCGTCATCAAAGACGGCTTTCACGGCGACACCAGCAAGATGTTCTTCGTCGGCGAACCCGGCCCCCTCGCCCGCCGCCTGGTGCAAGTCACCTATGAATGCATGCGGATCGGCATCGAGATGGTGAAACCGGGGGTGCGGCTGGGCGACATCGGCCATGCGATCCAGCAACACGCCGAGTCCCATAATTACTCCATCGTGCGGGAATATTGCGGTCACGGCATCGGCCGCCAGTTTCACGAAGACCCGCAAGTGCTGCACTATGGCAAGCCCGGCACCGGCCTACCGCTGGAAGCGGGCATGACCTTCACCATCGAACCGATGGTCAACGCCGGCAAGCGCAATGTGAAATTGCTGCCCGACAATTGGACGGTGGTCACCAAGGATCACAGCCTGTCGGCCCAATGGGAACACACCCTGCTGGTGACCGACAGTGGTTTCGAGGTGTTCACCAAATGCCCGGACGACGACATTTGACCGGCCCCGCCGCCGCGGCCGTCACCGCCTTTGACGACCCCGCCCTGGCGGCGGCCCTCGCCGGCGGCGGCGCGGCGGCGATCAAGCCTTTCCGCGAGGCACTCAAACTCGCCAACCAGCAACTCAAAAATGAATTCCTCGCCGGCACCTCCGCGCAAAAACTGGTCCCCCGCCGCGCCCAGCTCGTCGACCAACTGCTGCAAAAAATCTGGCCTCATTGGTTCGGCGCCCACGACGACGACGTGGCGTTGGTGGCGGTGGGCGGCTACGGCCGCGGCGAACTGCATCCGGGCTCCGACATCGACTTGCAGATCCTCGTCGAACCCGATTGCCGCGATGACTTGCGCGGCCAACTAGAAGAGTTCCTCACCTTTCTCTGGGACATCGGCCTGGAAGTGGGCCACAGCGTGCGCAGCGTGGCGGAGTGCGCCGAAGAAGCGGCGAAAGACATTACCGTCGCCGCCAATCTTATGGAAGCGCGCCACCTGGCGGGCGCGGCCGGTCTGTACGAAGCCATGCGCGAAGCGGTGAGCCCGCCGCGCATCTGGTCCAGCCTGGCTTTCTTTCAGGCCAAGCTGCTGGAGCAGATCAACCGCCATCACAAATACCACGACACCGCGTACAACCTCGAACCCAACATCAAGGAAGGGCCCGGCGGCCTGCGCGATATTCAAGTGATAGGCTGGGTGGCCAAACGCCATTTCGGCGCGGCGACGCTGCATGATCTGGTCGATCACCAGTTTCTCACCGAAGCCGAATACCAGACACTGATCGAAGGCCAGGATTTTTTGTGGCAAGTGCGTTTCGCCCTGCACACGCTTACCGGCCGCCGCGAAGATCGCCTGTTGTTCGACTACCAGCGCAGCCTCGCCGATCAATTCGGTTTTCGCGACGGCGGCGCCAGTCTCGCCGTCGAACAGTTCATGAAGCAGTACTATCGCACGGTGATGGAGCTGAGCCGGCTTAACGAAATGCTGCTGCAGCTGTTCGAGGAAGCGATACTCTACGCCGCCAACCCCGGCGAGCCGACGCCGCTCAATAAACGTTTTCAGAGCCGCAAGGGTTTCATTGAAGTAATCAACGAAAGCGTGTTCACGCGTTATCCTTTCGCCTTATTGGAAATCTTTCTGCTGCTGGAACAGCATCAGGAATTGAAAGGTGTGCGCGCCGCCACCATCCGCCTGATCCGCAACCACGGTCACTTGATCGACGATAAATTTCGCGACGACCTGGGCAATCGCGCCTTGTTCATGGAAATATTGCGTCAACCGCACGGTGTCAGTGAACAGCTGCGGCGCATGAACCGTTACGGCGTGCTGGCGGCCTACCTGCCGGCGTTCGGCAAGATCGTCGGCCTGATGCAATATGATTTGTTCCACGTCTACACCGTGGACGAACACACGCTCACCCTGATCCGCAATCTGCGCCGCTTCACGCGGCCGGAATACGCCAAGGAATTTCCGCTGTGCAGCGAAATCATGCAGCAGCACATACCCAAGCCGGAGTTGTTGTATCTCGCTGCGCTGTTCCACGACATCGCCAAAGGCCGCGGCGGCGACCATTCCGAATTAGGCGAACAGGAAGCACTGCAATTCTGCTTGCATCACGGCCTCGGCCAATACGACGCGCGGCTGGTGGCCTGGCTGGTGCGCAATCATCTCATCATGTCGATGACTTCCCAGCGCAAGGACATCAGCGATCCGGACGTCATAAATGAATTCGCCGTCACCGTGCGCAATCCGGCGCAATTGAATTATCTGTATCTGCTCACCATCGCCGACATCCGCGGCACCAACCCTTCGCTGTGGAACAGTTGGAAAGACACCTTATTGCTGGAACTCTACACGTCCACTATGCGCGTCATCCGCCGCGGCCTTGGCAACCAACTCGATCAAGCCGAACACATCGCGGCGATGCGCGCCGAAGCGCGCCAATTGCTGCGTACTTACGGTAGCCGCGACGACGCGATTGAACAGGTGTGGCGCGGTTTTCCCGATGAATACTTCCTGCGCTACAACGCCGATGAAATCGCCTGGCATACTCAGGGCATATTACAAAGCGCGCCCGCCGAACAGCCGCTGATTCTGGTGCGACATCAAACCAAACGCGGCGGCACTGAAATATTCATTCATACTCCGATCGACGACCGGTTGTTCGCGCGTACTACACATGCCCTCGATCAAATGGGCCTCAACATCGTCGACGCGCGCATCATCGGTTCGCGCGATGGCCTGACACTCGATACCTACATCGTGCTCGAAGACACCGGCCAGCCGATCAGCAATCCCTACCGCATCGAAGACATCTTCAGCAAATTGCGCGAGAGCCTGACCCGCCTCGACCGTGAACCGGCCGTGACCCGCCGCCAGCCGCGCCAGCTCAAGCACTTCGCCATACCCACCAAAGTTTCGTTCAGCGCCGACGAGCGCAATCAAAAAACCATAATGGAACTGATGACCATCGACCGACCCGGCCTGCTGTCGCGGGTGGGCCAGGCGTTGATGGAATGCGGCGCGCGTCTGCACAACGCCAAGATCGCGACCTTCGGCGCGCGGGTCGAAGACATCTTTCACATCACTGACCAGAACAACAAACCGCTGTCACGCGACGAACAATTCCAGTGCCTGCGCGCCACCATCGTCCGCTACCTCGACACGCCGGCGCAGGAACGCTAACTGCTGCCATGATCCATTCCGCACCCGCTGCTCCATCACGTTGGTTGCGAGACTACGGCCTGCCCGCGTTTTTGACACTGGCTTCACTGCTGATCGCTCTGCTCGGCGACGACACCGCTGCTGCATTGCGCTATGAACGCGCACCCATCCTCGCCGGCGAAGTATGGCGCCTTTTCACGGGCCACCTCGTGCATCTCAGTTGGTCGCACCTCTGGCTCAACCTCGGCGGATTAGCGCTGATCTGGTTTTTATTTCGCCGCCAACTCGGCGCAGGAATGTGGTGGTTGGTCTTACTAGTAAGCAGTTTGGCGGTGAGTAGTGGCTTCTTATTATTCGATCCGGCGCTCGAATGGTATGTAGGTTTGTCCGGCGTGCTGCACGGCCTCTTCATGGCGGGTTTAATCGTCGGTTTGCGTACGGGCGCATGGAGTGATTGGCTGTTGCTCAGCGCGGTGGTAGCCAAATTAATCTGGGAACAACTCTACGGCGCCCTGCCCGGCAGCACCGAAGCTGCGGGCGGCAACGTCATCGTCGATGCGCATTTGTACGGCGCGATCGGCGGCGCGGCGGTCGCGCTGGCGTTGCGGCTGTATCGACGTGGAAAATATGGTGAACGGGTCAATAATTGAAACATGAGCTGCCCGCTCATCATCCTCGCTAGGTAGGATGCGCTGAGCATCAGCGATCCGCATCAATCGCGAACGATGTGGTTCATTCCATTCACCGCATCCTACGCTGAAACGAATTTGTTATGTGCCATTCGCACCAAAGGCCAGACTTGCCGATAGCGCAAGCGCGAATGAGCCAAGGATGTATAGAACACGGTAGACAAGTTCATTCACCGTTTCTGGATAGGTGTTTCCGTTCATTGTTTGGACGTTCCACCCAACCTTGCCCAGCGTTGCCCAAAGAAGAATTGCTATGCCTACGTACTGAAATATTTCAGAAGCTAACAGAGGCTCAACGCACGTAAGGGCAACCAAGGCCCTGCCCACGATGACCCCGAAAGCAACAGACAACGTAACGTATACAAAGGACAAGGCAAGCGCCCTACGAATAGCAGCAGTAGCGGACACAGGATACGGTATGGCGTTCGCTTGAGTCTTGACTTTCATTCCCTCCTCGGTGTTCATCCATGCGATCTGCTCTTGAGAGAGATTGATAAATCGAGATGGGCGAAACAACAAGAAGAAAACTAACTTTGCTCGTGAATGCTGCATAGCGCCCTCAGAAAAAATTGGGACCAGAAAAAAATTGGGACAGATTGAGGCCCCCCTAATTTTCCGGACACCCAGATAAGGGAACAATGCCCCGGAGAGG
>CAKKSB010000068.1 GCA_919903055.1 Gammaproteobacteria bacterium
GGCGTCGTAGGGGGCGATGAAATTGTCGAGCATCTTCGAGCCGCAACTGGTCTTGACGCCTTGCGTGCAGAAGATGTCCTTCTGGGCGAAGGGCACGCCGAGCAGGGGGCCGGTCTCCCCACCGGCGAGCCGTTCATCGGCGGCGCGGGCTGCGGCGAGCGCCGACTCTTCGGTGACGGTGACGAAGCTGTTCAGCCGGCCGTCGAGTTGTTTGATGCGGTTCAGGAAATGGCCGGTCAGCTCGACGCTGGAAACTTCTTTACTGCGCAAGGCCTGGGCTAACTCGGCGATGGTTCGGTTGTGCATCGTGCGGAGATTCCTTGAAAACGGGGTAGGGCGGCGCGCTTTACTCGATGACCTTGGGCACCAGATAAAGCCCGGCTTCCACCTGGGGGGCGAGGGCTTGGAAACGCTCGCGCTGATCGGTCTCGCTTACCTGGTCGGGACGCAGGCGCTGGCTTGCGGCCAGCGGATGGGCCATCGGCGCCACGTCGCGGGTGTCCACCGCGCTCATTTGTTCCACCATGGCGAAGATGTTGGAGAGTTCACGGGTGTAGCGCGGAATGTCCTCCTCGCCGACGGCCAAGCGGGCCAAGTGGGCGATTTTTTCAATGTCGGCTCGATTGAGACTCATGGCTGATACCGTTGCGTGACCCCGAAAAAAGCGCAACTTACCACAGTTACGTGCTTGCCCCAAACCCCACTGGTTGTTAAATTACTGCGGATTCGCAAGCGCCCCGCCCGGGAAGATCGGCGGCGCGGCTCCAACCCCCCTTTCCACAGGATAATCCATCTCTATGTTTAAGCGCCTTCGGGGACTTTTTTCCAACGATTTGTCGATCGACTTGGGTACGGCCAACACGCTCATCTATGTGCGCGGTCAGGGCATCGTGTTGAATGAACCCTCGGTGGTGGCCATCCGCCAGGACAAAGGCCCCGGCGGTCCCAAAGCGATTGCCGCGGTCGGCGCCGAAGCCAAGGCGATGATCGGCCGCACGCCCGGCAACATCACCGCCATCCGGCCGCTGAAGGACGGCGTGATCGCCGACTTCACCATCACCGAAAAAATGCTCCAGTACTTCATCCACAAGGTGCACGAGAACCGGTATTTCCACCCGAGCCCGCGCGTCCTGATCTGCGTGCCCTGCGGTTCGACCCAGGTCGAGCGGCGCGCCATCAAGGAATCCGCCGCCGGTGCCGGCGCGCGCGAGGTCTATTTAATAGAAGAGCCGATGGCCGCGGCGATCGGCGCCGGCATGCCGGTCAGCGAGGCGCGCGGCTCGATGGTGCTCGACATCGGCGGCGGCACCACCGAGGTCGCGATCATCTCGCTCAACGGCATCGTCTACTCGGCGTCGGTGCGCATCGGCGGCGACAGCTTCGACGAGGCCATCATCAATTACGTGCGCCGCAACTACGGCACGCTGATCGGCGAATCCACCGCCGAGAAAATCAAACATGAAATCGGTTCCGCCTACCCCGCGAAAGAAATCCGCG
Source organism: Gammaproteobacteria bacterium (assembly GCA_919903055.1). Taxonomy (GTDB): domain Bacteria; phylum Pseudomonadota; class Gammaproteobacteria; order DRLM01; family DRLM01; genus CAKKSB01. The sequence continues at coordinate 1,498 of CAKKSB010000068.1, forward strand.
AGATCGAAGTGAAGGGCCGCAATCTGTCGGAAGGCGTGCCGCGCAGCTTCAAGCTCAACAGCAATGAAATTCTCGAAGCGCTGCAAGATCCCTTGTCGGGCATCGTCGGCGCGGTGAAGACCGCCCTCGAACAGACCCCGCCCGACCTCGGCGCCGACATCGCCGAACGCGGCATGGTGCTCACCGGCGGCGGCGCGCTGCTGCGCGACTTCGACCGTTTGCTGATGGAAGAGACCGGCCTGCCGGTGGTGGTGGCCGAGGACCCGCTGACCTGCGTCGCCCGCGGCGGCGGCAAGGCGCTGGAAATGATCGACGAAGGCGGCGGCGACGTATTCGTAATCGAATAATGATCATCATCGAATCCGCGGCCGGCCCGCTGCGCGTCAGCGGCGCGCGGCCCGTCATGCGCCGGCGATCAGAGCAACGGAGCGCATTCCATTAAACCGCTATTCAGGCAGGGGCCATCGGAAAACATCCGGCTCGCGGTGTTCGTGGCGGCGTCGCTCCTGTTGATGACCCTCGACCACCGTTTTCACCACCTCGACAGCGTGCGGGCGGGATTGAGTCTGGTGATCTCGCCGCTGCAATACGTGCTGGGCGCACCCGCCGCGGTCGGCGGGTGGTTCGGCGAATTGTTCGAAACCCGCGAGTCCCTCCAGGAAGAAAACGCGGCGCTCAAATCGCAGCATCTGCTGCTGGAGGCACGCCTGCAGAAAATGGCGGCGCTGGAGACCGAGAACATGCGCCTGCGCGAGTTACTCGATTCGTCCTTCAAGGTAGCGGAGCGAGTGCTGGTGGCCGAGCTGCTGCAAGTCGATCTCGATCCTTTCTCGCAGCAAATCGTCATCAATAAAGGCAGCCGGCACGGCGTGATCGCCGGCCAGCCTTTGGTGGATGCCTTGGGCGTGGTAGGGCAGGTGGTGCACGTCGCGCCCTACACCAGCACCGCGATGCTGATCACCGATCCCAGCCACGCCTTGCCGGTGTGGATTAACCGCAGCGGTTTGCGGGCCATCGCGGTCGGCACCGGCGCGCCCGGCAAATTGGAATTGCTGCACTTGCCGGTCAACGCCGATGTCGAACCGGGCGACTTGCTGATCACCTCCGGGCTGGGCGGCGGTTTTCCCGCCGGTTATCCGGTGGGCGTCGTCGAAAAAATCGACCGTAATCCCGCCGAGAGCTTCGCCACGGTGAGCGCCAGGCCGGTGGCCAAACTGGAGCAGAACCGGGAAGTCTTGCTGGTGTGGGGGCCGCCCGCGCCGGTGGTGCCTTGTGATGTAAATGCCGGGCCCTGCCCGTCTATTCCTGACACGCCCGCCGCGGCGCCGGTGAAATAATCATGGTGATCCGACGTCATCATAGCGGCTGGATTATTATCGCGAGTTTCGTGGTCGCGCTTCTGCTCGGTATCGTGATCATGCCGGCCTGGACCGCGCTGTTTCGTCCCGAGTGGGCGGCCATGGTGCTGATTTATTGGTGTCTGGCCTTGCCGCACCGCATCAACGTCGGTTACGGCTGGCTGGCGGGCCTGTGCGTCGACGTGTTGAGCGGGGCATTGCTGGGCCAGCATGCGCTGGGTTTCGCGGTCATCGCTTATCTGGTCGTGAAACTCCATCAGCGTTTGCGGGTCTTCCCGGTGTGGCAGCAGGCCTTGAGCGTGACGGTGTTCGTGGCTTTGGAGCAATTGTTGGTGCTGTGGGTGCAGGGCATGATCGGCTTGGCGCACGAGAGCTGGACCTACTGGTTGCCCAGCATCGTCAGCGGTCTGTTGTGGCCTTGGACTTTTTGGTTGCTGCGCCGTCTACGCCGCCGTTTCCGGGTGAGCTGACCGCTCCTCTCATGGCCCCACGCACTCCCTTAAAAGATCATTTGCGGGAAACCCATTTATTCACCAGCCGGGTCTTGATCGCGCTGGTGATGGTCGGGGTGTTGCTGGTGGTGGTGGTGGCCCGGCTGATTTATTTGCAGATCATCAGTCACGAACACTTCTCCACTCTGTCTGAAAATAACCGCGTCAACATCGTGCCCATGCCGCCTACCCGCGGTTTGATCTACGACCGCAACGGGGTATTGCTGGCGCAGAATCTGCCTGCCTTCAGTTTGGAGCTGATACCCGAACAAGTGAAAGATCTCGACCAGACCCTCGCGGCGCTGGCGCAACTTATCGCCATCGGCGAAGACGACCTCGATCAATTCAAAAAGCGTCTCGACCAACGCCACCCTTTTGAAGCGATTCCCTTGCGGCTGCGGCTGAGCGAGGAAGAGGTGGCGCGCTTCGCGGTCAATCGCCATCGTTTTCCCGGCGTGGATGTCGGTGCGCGATTGGCCCGCGATTATCCGCTCGGCGAACTGGCGGTGCACGCGGTGGGGTACGCGGGCCGCATCAACGAAGCGGATTTGAAAGTGCTGGACGTTTCGAATTACCGGGGCACTACTCACACCGGCAAAACCGGCGTGGAAAAATATTACGAAGATATTTTGCACGGCCAGGTGGGTTACCAGCACGAAGAGACCAACGCGGTGGGCCGGGTGCTGCGGGTCTTGGAACGGCGCTTGCCGACCCCCGGTCAGAATCTCTACCTCAGTCTCGATGTCGATTTGCAGATGGTGGCGGAGCTGGCGCTCACCGGCAAACGCGGCGCGGTGGTGGCGATCAATCCTAAAAACGGCGAAGTGCTGGTCGCGGCCAGCCTGCCGGGTTACGATCCCGGCTCCTTCGTCAACGGCATCTCGACCAAGGACTACGACCTTCTGCGGCGGTCGCCCGATCAACCTTTATTCAATCGCCTCGTCACCGGCCAGTATCCGCCGGGTTCGACGATCAAGCCGCTGGTGGCCTTGGCGGGTTTGGAATACCAGGAGATCACGCCGCACAGCAGTACGTTCTGCCCGGGCTGGTTTTCCTTGCCCGGCGACGATCATCGCTACCGCGACTGGAAAAAAGAAGGCCACGGCAGCGTCGACGTGCGTTTGGCGATCATGCGTTCCTGCGACGTGTATTTTTATGACTTGGCGCGCACTCTCGGCATCGACCGCATGCAAAAATACCTGGGTTATTTCGGGCTGGGCCGCCGGACCGGCATCGATTTGCCCGGCGAAGTCGCCGGCCTGTTGCCGTCGCGCGACTGGAAGCGGAGCGCGCGGCGCCAGGCCTGGTATCCCGGCGAGACGCTGATCACCGGCATCGGCCAGGGCTTTATGCTGACCACGCCCATCCAATTGGCGGCGGCCACCGCGATGCTGGCCAGCCGCGGCGAGGTGTGGCGGCCGCATCTGCTGCACGCCACCCAGCCGACCAGCACCAGCCGCTTGCTGGTGCAGCCGCCGCTGCGTACCGGCAAGGTGCCGATTTCCGACGGCGCCAATTGGGATACAGTGATCTCCGCCATGGAAGGCGTGGTGCACGATCCGGGCGGCACCGCCAAGGGCATCAATCGCGGCATCACTTATCATATGGCGGGCAAGACCGGCACCGCGCAGGTGTTCGGCATCAAACAAGGCGAAAAATACAAAGCCAGCGAACTGGCCGAGCGGTTGCACGACCACGCTTTGTTCGTGTCGTTCGCGCCGGTGGAAAACCCGGAGATCGCGGTGGTGGTAGTGGTGGAAAATGGCGGCAGCGGCAGCGGCGAGGCGGCGCCGGTGGCGCGCGCGGTGATGGATCGTTACTTCGCCAATAAACCGGGCTCATGAAGATGGCCACCGATTATTCACTCACTCGTTTGGCGAACCGGCGGCACCGGCGCACCCTCTGGTTGCGCGGCCTGCATGTGGACATCCCGCTGCTGGCCGGCCTGCTGGTGCTGGCCGCGGTGGGGCTGACCGTGTTGTACAGCGCCAGCGCGCAAAGCGGCGACATGCTCGGGCGGCAATTGATCCGACTGGGCCTCGGCTTCGGCGCCATGCTGGTGCTGGCGCATATCCCGCCCCATCACTTCCGGCGCTGGACGCCGTGGTTATACGGCCTCGGGGTGATTTTATTGTTGGCGGTGCTGGTGATGGGCGAGATCGGCAAGGGCGCGCAGCGCTGGCTGGATCTGGGCGTGATCCGTTTTCAGCCCTCCGAGATCATGAAACTCGCCGTGCCGCTGATGGTGGCCTGGTATATGGCGGAACGGCCCTTGCCGCCGGCGCCTAAAATTCTGCTGATGGCCGCGCTCACCCTGGTGGTGCCGGCCTTGCTGATCGCCCGCCAGCCGGATTTGGGCACGGGTTTGCTGGTGGCGAGCTCCGGGCTATTCGTGCTGCTGCTGGCCGGCGTGGCATGGCGGCTGGTGTTCACGGTGCTGGCGCTGCTGGCGGCGGTGGCGCCGGTGTTTTGGTATTTCCTGCACGACTACCAGCGCGAGCGGGTCATCACCTTCTTGAATCCCGAACATGATCCGCTGGGTTCGGGTTATCACATCATTCAATCCAAAATCGCCATCGGTTCCGGCGGTTTTTACGGCAAGGGCTGGCTCAACGGCACCCAGGCCCACCTGGATTTTCTGCCGGAACGCTCCACGGACTTCATCTTCGCGGTGCTGGGAGAAGAGTTCGGCTTGATCGGCATCCTGGTGCTGCTGCTGATCTATTTCTTCATCATCGCCCGCGGGCTGTACATCGCCACTCAGGCGCAAAGCACTTTCACCCGGCTGGTGGCGGGCAGCATCACCCTCACCTTCTTCGTGTACGTCTTCATCAACATCGGCATGGTCACCGGTCTGTTGCCGGTGGTCGGCGTGCCCTTGCCCTTGGTGAGTTACGGCGGCACCTCCCTGGTGACCATGATGGCCGGGTTCGGTATTCTGATGTCCATCCACACGCACCGGCGTTTATTGTCGAGTTAATACAGGTTTGATTTATGACCCCTCGTTGGATTCTATTGTTATTGTCTCTGTCCTTGGTGGCCTGCGCCGGCGCGCCGGTCGGCGCCGAATACGTGCAGCGGAATGATGTCAGCGCCTTCATCGACGAGATGCATGAGCGCCACGGTTTTGAGCGCGGCCAATTGGAGACTTGGTTTAAAGACGTGCGCGTGCGCGACGACATCATCGCCGCCATTTCCCGTCCCGCCGAGAGCAAGCCCTGGCATCAGTACCGGCCGATTTTCCTGCAAAATGCCCGCATCGAAGGCGGATTGGAGTTTTGGCGGGAGCATGCCGCGGATTTGAAGCGCGCCGAGGAACAATACGGCGTGCCGCCGCAAATCGTCATCGCCATTCTTGGCGTGGAAACCCGCTACGGCCGCCAGCAGGGCAACTACCGGGTGCTGGACGCGCTCACTACCCTGGCCTTCGATTATCCGCCGCGCGCGAAATTTTTCCGCGGTGAACTGGAGCAGTATCTCTTGCTCGCCCGCGAAGAAGGCATCGATCCGCTCGCGCTGAAGGGTTCGTACGCCGGGGCGATGGGCCAGGCGCAGTTCATTTCCAGCAGTTTCCGCAATTACGCCGTCGACTTCGACGGCGACGGCAAACGGGACTTGTGGAACAGCCCCAGCGACGCCATCGGCAGCATCGCCAACTATTTCAAAGTACACGGCTGGGAATGGCACGGCCTGGTGGCGGTGCCGGCCACGGTGAGCGGCGAGCACTATCCGGCCTTGCTGGAGGCGGGGCTGAAACCGTCGCTGACCTGGGCCGAGATTAAGCAACGCGGCGTGGAGACCCCGGTGACGCTGCTCGATCAACTCCCCGTCGCCCTGATCGCCCTCGAGCAGGAGGCCGGGCCGGAGTATTGGCTGGGGCTGCAAAACTTTTATGTCATCACCCGTTATAATCGCAGTCCGTTATACGCCATGGCGGTGTACCAATTGAGCGAAGAGATCCGCCGGCTGCGGGAACGTCAGTCCGCCGACCGGGAAGCGAAATAATCAGAACGAGAGATACCCATAGAATGCGATGCCCTTGTTTGACGCCGCCGCGCGCCTTGTTATTGGCGGCGCTGTTGTTGCCCTTGTTGAATGCCTGCAGCAGTCTGCCCAAGACCGGTGGTATCTTGGACACCTCCGGCGACGGCCTGCCCGCGTCCGGCGTGCCGAAAAATTTAAATCCCGACATCGTCGCCGATGCCGTGCCGCGCAACGAACCGCGCAGCCGGTATGGCAATCCGAGTTCCTACCAAGTGGAAGGCCGCCGCTACACCGTGCTGGCCAACGCCGAGGGTTACCAGGAGCAAGGCATCGCCTCCTGGTACGGAGCCAAGTTCCACGGCCGCCGCACCTCCAGCGGCGAGCCTTACGACATGTACGCCATGACCGCCGCCCACACCACCCTGCCGCTGCCCAGCTATGTGCAAGTCACCAACCTCCGCAACGGCCGCAAGGTCATCGTCAAGGTCAACGACCGCGGCCCCTTCCGTCACAGCCGGGTCATCGATTTGTCCTACGTCGCGGCGCTCAAGCTGGGCATCGTCGCCGAAGGCACCGGTCTGGTGGAGGTGAAGGTGGTGACCGCCGAGGACGCACCCGCGCCGGCCGCCGCCGCGTCGGCGCCCAATCCGTCGCCGGATATTTATCTGCAGGTAGGGGCGTTCGCCGAACGGGCCAAGGCCGAGCGCTTGTCGCAGCGCGTCGCCCCGGTGGCGCCCCGCGGCGCGGTGCAGATTCGTGAAGAAAGCGGCGCCCGCCCGTTGTACCGGGTGCGGCTCGGGCCGCTTTCCAACGTGGAAGAAGTGGATCGAGTGACCCGCAAGCTGGACGGCTTGGGGGTGAACGACGCGCATGTGGTGATCGATTGAACAACGCGGATGGCTGCAATTGCCGCCGATGCGAGTTAGAATAGGCGTCACTTTCCGCCTCAAAACCTCGCCTGATCCCAGCCAGCAAAACGCCCGCGCCGCGGGTCACAAGTGACGGATGAATCTCAAATGAAATGGTGTGTCGTGAAAACCGGGCCTAGTTTTATCGTGAAGGCGTTGTGCGCCGTGTTGTTGATGTCGTTGCAGCAGTTCGCCGTGGCGGCGGTCGCCGTACCGCCGCCGCCCGAGGTGGCCGCCCGCGGCTATATCCTGATGGATTTTCAAAGCGGGCGGGTGCTCGCCGAGTCCAAGGCCGACGAGCGCATGGAACCGGCCAGCCTTACCAAGATCATGACCTCGTATCTGGTTTCCAAGGAAATCGAGGCCGGGCGCATCAAGCTCGCCGACATGGTCACCATCAGCGAACGCGCCTGGCGCATGGAAGGCTCGCGTTCCTTCATGCGGGTCGGCACGCTGGTGCCGGTGGAAGTTTTGTTGAAGGGCATGATCGTGCAATCGGGCAACGATGCGACGGTGGCCTTGGCGGAACACGTGGCCGGCGATGAAACGGTGTTCGCTTCGCTGATGAATCAGCAGGCCAATGCCTTGGGCATGACCCGCAGCCATTTCGTCAATGCCACCGGCCTGCCCGATCCCCAGCATTACACCACCGCGCGCGACGTGGCGATACTGACGCGGGCCTTGATCCGCGATTTTCCCGAAGAATACAAATGGCACGCCATCCGCGAATTCACTTATAACAACATCACCCAGCACAACCGCAACCGCTTGCTGTGGCGCAATAAGAGCGTCGATGGGGTGAAGACCGGCCACACCGAGTCGGCGGGCTTTTGCCTGGTGGCCTCGGCCCAGCAGGACGGCATGCGATTGATCTCGGTGGTGCTGGGCACCGCCGGCGATAACGAACGGGCCCTCGAAAGCGAGAAATTATTAGGCTACGGTTTCCGCTTCTTCGAAACCCATCGTCTTTACAGCGCCCGGCAGCCGCTGTCGAGCGTGCGGGTCTGGAAGGGCGCGACCGAGAACCTGCCGCTGGGTTTGCAGCAGGATTTATACCTCACCATTCCGCGCGGCACGTACAAAGAACTCAAGGCGGAGATGCGGGTGGACAACCCCATCATCGCGCCCGCGGCCAAGGGTAAACGCTATGGCGCGTTGAACATCAGCCTGCAAGGCGAGGCCTTGGCGGCGCGCCCGCTGGTGGCGCTCAACGAGGTGGCCGAGGGCGGTATGCTGCAACGCGCGCTCGACGCGGTGCGGCTTTGGATGCAATAAAAAAGGTCAGTTTCCCATGACGACGGTGTATTTGAACGGCGACTATCTTCCTCTCGCGCAGGCCCGGGTGCCGGTCACCGATCGCGGCTTCGTATTCGGCGACGGCGTATACGAAGTCATCCCGGTCTACGGCGCGCACTTGTTCCGCTTGGAGCAGCATTTGGTGCGGCTGGCCCGCAGCCTGGCGGAGATCCGTCTCGCCAATCCGCTCAGCGGCGCGGCGTGGCGCGAGGTTTTGCAGAACCTGGTGGCCCGCAACGGCGGCGGCGACCAGTCGGTGTACGTGCAAGTCACCCGCGGCCCGGCGCCGCGCGACCATGCTTTTCCCAAGGACGTGCGGCCCACGGTGTACGCCACCAGCAGTCCGCTCAAACCGCTGCCGGCCGACCTGGCGCAAAACGGCGTGGCCGCCATCACCCTCGACGACAACCGCTGGCAACGCTGCGACATCAAGGCCATCACCCTGCTGCCGAATATTTTGTTGCGCCAGCAGGCCGTCGATGCCGGCGCGGTCGAAGCTATCCTGATCCGCGACGGCGTGATCACCGAGGGCGCGGCCAGCAATGTCTTCATGGTGCGCGGCGGCGTGTTGGTGACGCCGGCCAAGGGACCGTTTCTGCTGCCCGGCATCACCCGTGATTTGATCCTCGAATTGGCCGCCGTCAATACTATCCCTTACGAGGAAAGCAGCTTCACCGCCGGCGCCTTGCGCCACGCCGATGAAGTGTGGCTGACCAGTTCGACGCGGGAGATCCTGCCGGTCACCCGCTTGGATCAGCGGCCGGTGGGTAACGGCAAGCCCGGCCCGCTGTGGCGGCGCATGATGGATCTTTATCAATTCTATAAACAGCAAGTGCGCGAACGCGGCGAAGACGTCGCGGTGGTATGAGTTGCGGCGGACCCAAGTTCGGCCGCTACACTTCATAAGCCGCAACCGAGTAGGATTGCCATGCAGACACCGGAAGAAACGCTGTTCAATTTTCCCTGCGAATTTCCCATCAAGGCGATGGGCCTCGCCAGCGAACATTTCGACGCGCTGGTGGTGAGCATCGTCCGCCGCCACGCCGGCGATATCGCCGAGGGCGCGGTGACCACCCGCGCCAGTTCGGGCGGAAAATATTTGGCGGTCACCGTCACTATACAAGCCAGCAGCCGCGCTCAGCTCGACGCGATTTATCATGACCTGGTCGCCGCCGAGCAGGTGCTGATGGCGTTTTGATGAATATCCTCACGGTCCGCCGACTCGGGACGCGGGATTACCAACCGGTGTGGCGCGCCATGCAGGAGTACACCGAGCGGCGCGACGCCGACAGCGGCGATGAAGTGTGGCTGGTCGAGCATCCGCCGGTCTTCACCGTGGGCCTCAACGGCAAGCCGGAACACCTGCTGGCGCCCGGCGATATTCCGGTGGTGCACATCGATCGCGGCGGCCAGGTGACCTATCACGGCCCCGGCCAATTGGTGATCTATCCCCTGCTCGACCTGCGGCGCTTGAAACTGGGCGTGCGGCAATTGGTCGCCAGTTTGGAACAGGCGGTGATCGATCTGCTCGCCGATTATGAAATAACCGCGGTCGGCCGGCGCGACGCGCCCGGAGTCTACGTGGACGGCGCCAAGATCGCCGCCCTCGGCCTGCGGGTGCGGCGCGGTTGCTGTTATCACGGCCTGAGTCTCAACGTCGCCATGGATTTGCAACCTTTCGCGCGCATCAATCCCTGCGGCTACCCGGATTTGCGGGTCACCCAGCTCAGCGCGCTGACCGGCGGAGTGGAGACGGCGGCGGTGGCGCAAGGACTGGTTGCCCACTTAGCGCGCGGGCTGGGTGTTACACTGCGCGCAACCGAAACGCCCGCGCCGGCCGCCGTTTCGCGCGCTGCCGGCCTTTAATTTTTTCCGGAGAGTATCCGTGTCCACCGACGACCAAAAACCCGCCGCTCCTCACGATCCGCGCCAACGCGGCGCGGCCAAAGTGGCGCGCATCCCGATTAAAGTGGAACCCACCATGCAGGCGCTGCGCAAACCCAATTGGATACGCGCCAAGGCGCCGACTTCGCCGGAAGTGGCGCGTTTGAAATCAGTGTTGCGCGAACACCGTTTGCACACGGTGTGCGAAGAAGCATCCTGTCCGAATCTCGGCGAGTGCTTCAGCCACGGCACCGCCACCTTCATGATCATGGGCGACATCTGCACGCGGCGTTGCCCCTTTTGCGACGTGGCCCACGGCCGGCCCAACGCCCTCGACAGCGAAGAGCCGATTAACCTCGCGCGCACCATCGCCGCGATGAATTTGAAATATGTGGTGATCACCTCGGTGGACCGCGACGATTTGCGCGACGGCGGCGCCGGGCATTTCAAGGACTGTATCGCGGCGGTGCGCGCGCAATCGCCGCATACCAAGATCGAAGTACTGGTGCCGGATTTTCGCGGACGCATCGACGTCGCGCTGGAGATCGTCGCCCAGCAGCCGCCCGATGTCTTCAATCACAATCTCGAAAGCGTGCCGCGTCTTTATAAAGCCGTGCGTCCCGGCGCCGATTACGCCGGTTCGTTAAGCTTGTTGCGGCGTTTTAAAAACGCCCATCCGCACGTCCCCACCAAATCGGGTTTGATGTTGGGACTCGGCGAAACCATCGAAGAGATCGAGCAGGTGATGCGGGATTTGCGCGCCCACGGCGTGGACATGCTCACTCTCGGCCAATATCTGCAACCCAGCCGTCATCATTTACCGGTGGTGCGTTACGTGACGCCGGATGAATTCGCCGCTCTCGGCGAAACGGCCGTGGCTATGGGCTACGCCAATGTGGCGAGCGGACCGATGGTGCGTTCGTCTTATCACGCCGATTTGCAGGCGGCGGGTGAACGGGTGTCGTAACCCAAACTCAGTTCACTGTCGCGCCGTAATTCCTTCCGCTGATTATTCCGCCGCGCCGGCGTAAGCCGGTATCGGGGGTATCGTATGACATGCCCTCCATGCCTGTTATCGCCTGCTCATTTTTTCGGGACGACACAAGTTCGCCCGAATTTTATGTCGCGGCGGTGGCTATTTATTCGATTAAATTCACCCGCCGGGTATTTTGATTCCATCGGCAAGGTTTAACCGGGCGGGCAAATATACCTCAACGTTTTTAAAATTTTCAATTACTTAAATTTTCACAAGGTTTACCTGGGTTGGTGAATGACGTGATTTATTACTTCCTTGACATTTAAAAAAACTGTCCATAATTAGAGAAGCTTAATTTAATTAAAAACTAATAATCATGCGCGTGAGGTCCACGTCAACGAACCTGTGAATGATCATTCAGGTTTAAGCCGGGGCCAGTTGGAAGGATGTAAATGCTGTTTGTTGTATTGCGCGCGTGGAGCGGTATCGGAATCGTGTTGCTGACCGTCGGTGTCGTAAAGGCCGCCGATCCGCCCAGCGTTGTGGTCACGCTTTCCGCTCAAAAAATCATCGTGAGCGTCGAGGGCCGCGAGCGGCGGCTGCCGGCGGAACGGACGCGGCCCGGTGACATCGTCGAATACCGGGCGATGTACAAAAATGCCGGAAAATCCACGGTAAAAAATCTGGTGGCCACTTTGCCGGTTCCCGCGGCGGGGATGGAATATCTACCGCGTACCGCCGATCCCCATATCGTTCAAGCCAGCGTCGACGGCATTGCTTTCGATAACGTGCCGCTCAAACGCCGCATCGTGCTGCCCGGCGGTAGGCAGGTATCGCACGACATCCCTTATTCAGAATACCGCTACCTGCGCTGGGAGCTTGGTGAATTACCGCCCGGAAAAAACACCTCGGTAAGCGCACGCATGCGCGTCAATCCAGTAGAACCTCCACCCGTTACGCTCTCGACATCAGGAGATAAGCCATGATAGTCCATCATGCGTCGCGTCATCGTCTGCTTAAAGTGGTTTCAACGGGTGGAATCAATGCCGCCGCGCTGATCTCGATGTTGATGGTATTGATGATACTGGCGTTGCCGCGGGCGCAGGCCGCGCCGGCGGCCGGCAGCAGCATCGGCAATCAAGCTTCCGCCACGTATTCGGATGTTTCACTCGTTACCCGTACCGTCACGTCCAACACCGTGACTACCGTCGTGCAGCAGGTGGCGAGCCTGAGCCTGACCGCCGGCGGTACGAAAACCGTCACGCCCGGCGGACAGGCGAGTTATCCGCACACCCTGGTCAACACCGGCAACGGCGGCGACAGTTTCACGTTGAGCACCGGCAACGCCGGCAGCATGACGTTTTCTTCGGTCGCGCTGTATGCCGACGCCAACGGTGACGGCGTTGCCGACAACGCAACCGCGATTACCAGCAGCGGCGAACTGGCGGCGGGCGGCGTCTTCAAATTCGTGGTGGTGGGCAATGCGCCGGGCACGGCGGTGGCGGGCAACACCAATACCTTGACGCTCACCGCCGCCAGCGTCTTCACACCCGCGGTCACCGCCTCGAACAGCGACGTCACCACGGTGACTAACAACGCGGTGATCAACGTCACCAAGTCGATCGACCTGAGCGCCGGCGCGTCGCCCAGCGGCCCGCGCACCGTCACCTTGACTTACACCAACACCGGCAACGCGACCGCCACCGCGCTGACGCTCACCGATCTCCTGCCTTCCGGCATGACTTACGTGGCCAGCAGCGCGCGCTGGAGCGCCGGCGGCGCCACCGTGCTCACCGACCTCAACGCCGCCGACAACCAGGGCGGCATCGTTTACGATTTCGGCGTCACGCTCGCCGGCCGCGTCACCGCGGTGATCGCGTCGGTCGCGCCCGGCGTCGCGGCGACGCTGACTTTCCAAGTCAACATCAACAGCGGCCTCGCGCCCGGCGCCAACGCGGCGACCGCCAACACCGCCGCCTTCGCCTATCACGACGGCAGCAGCCAGATCGCCGCCACCAATACCAACACCGTGCAATTCGCCGTCGCGCGCGCCGCGGCGTTGGCCCTCACCGGCGCGACGGTGGCGAACGCCAGCCAGGGCAGCACGGCGAGCTTCACCAATCTGCTCGCCAACAACGGCAACGGCGGCGACACCTTCGACATCACGCTCGGCGCCAGCACCTATCCGGCCGGCACTACCTTCACGCTGTATCAAGCCGACGGCGTCACGCCCTTGTCGGACAGCAACGGCAACGGCGTCGCCGACAGCGGGCCGCTGGCCGCGGGCACGAGTTACAACGTGATACTCAAGGCGACGCTGCCGGCCGGCGCCACCGGCGGACCGTACAGCGTGCAATTGATCGCGACCTCGCTGGCCGATCCGACCAGGACCGCCACCGTCTCCGACACCCTGACCACGATCACCGCCAATAGCGTCGATCTCACCAACACCAGCGCGGGCGTCGGCGCGCCCGGCCTCGGCGCGGGACCGGAAGCGGGAGCGGTGGTCACCGCCACCGTCGCGCCGGGCAACACCACCCGCTTCACCTTGTATGCGGCCAACGGCAGCTCGGTGGCCGACACCTTTAACTTGCAGGCGAGCACCGACTCGAGCTTCGCCGCGCTGAGCCTGCCGGCAGGCTGGAGCGTCAGCTTCAAAAACGCCGGCGGCGCGGTTATCAGCAACAGCGGCGTGATCAACGGCGGCGCCAATAGCGTAATTTACGCCGACGTGACGGTGCCGGCCGGCACCGCGGCGGGCACCACGGATTTATATTTCCGCGCGCTGTCGCCCACCTCCGGCGCGGTTGATCGTCTGCACGACGCGGTCACCGTCAACACCATCCGCGGCCTCACGCTCACGCCGAATCAAAACGGCCAGATCTTTCCCGGTGGCACCGTCGTCTACAGCCACACCCTCACCAACAACGGCAACGTGCTGGAAGGCGACGGCGTGGCCAGCAGCGTCACGCTCGCCACCGCCGACAGCGCGGCCGGCTTCAGCGCCGTGGTGTACTGGGACAAAAACAACGACGGCGTGCTCGACACCGCCGATCCGGTGCTCGCCGATCTCGCCGCGCTGACCGGCGGCAGCAACGGCGCGAGCACCGCCGCCGGTCTCGCCCCCGGCGAAAGCGCGACGCTGTTCGTCAAAGTGTTCGCCGCGGGCGGCGCGGCGATCGGCGCGATCGACGCGACCACCACCACGCTGAGCGTGAGCGGCGCCATCAACGGCGCCGCGGCGCCGGCCAACGCGACCGCCGTCGCCAGCTCGACGGTGATCGCCGGCCAGGTCGGCCTGATCAAATTGCAGGCGCTGGACGCGGCTTGCGACGGCACGCCGGACGCCGCTTACGCGCCGACCAATCTCACCAGCGGCGCCGTGCCCGGCGCCTGCGTGCGTTATCAAGTCACCGCCACCAACGTCGGCGTGGTCGACGTCACCAGCGTGGTGGTGAGCGACGCCACGCCGGCCAATACCACTTACACCGCGACCAGTGCGCTGGCGAGCAGCGTCGGCACGGTCAGCGCGCCGGCCGACGGCGCGGCGGGCACGTTGCAGGCCACCGTCGGCACGCTCGCGCCGGGACAGTCCGCGGTCATCACTTTCGGGGTGAGGATCGCGCCCTGAGCGCAAGCCCGCTTCCGCCGGTTGCGACGCGAGCGCGCAGCCGGGCGCGGCAGCGCTGGTTCGACGCGGATACGGCGGCCGGTTGAAGGCGGAAGTGCGATGTACAACGCTTTCAAAAACGCACGGTGTCGAAGGGGCGCGGCCGGCCTGCTCATGCTGACGGGGATGATGCCCGGCCACGCCGCGCCGCCGGCCGGCAGCGTGATCGGCAACTGGGCGACGATGGCGTATTTCGATCCGGCCAGCGGACTCAATTCCAATCTACGATCCAACACCGTCAACGTCATCGTCCAACCGCTGGAAGCGCTGACCCTGACGCGGAATCAAGACATCGTGCACCGCCCCGGCAGCACCTTCCATCTGGCGCATCGCCTCATCAACACCGGCAACACGCCGGCGGATTATCTGCTGAGCGTCGCCAATCTCGCCGGCGATCACTATGATCTCGCCGACCTCGGCGTGGTGTACGACGGCAACGCCAACGGCATCGCCGACAGCGGCGAGCCCGCGCTCGGCAACGGCGCCGATCTGCGCCTCGCCGCCGGCCAGTGGGCGGATCTGGTGGTCACCGGCACCATTCCCGGCACGACGCCGCTGGCCAACGCCGCCGCCCTGCAACTCACCGCGACCAGCCGGCTGCAACAGATCAGCGCCGCCAATACCGATACCGTCACCACCCATGACGCGGCCGCGCTGCACCTTGTCACCGCCGCGTCCACCCTCACCCCGGCCCGCGACGAAATGGTGACCTTCACCCTCCGCGCCAGCAACGTCGGCGGCCTGCACGCGACGGGTATGCCGATAACCTTGAACGGCGCGCCGGCGTCCATGATCGTGATCTACAATGACGTGCCGGCCAACACCACGCTGGTGGAGCTGAGCGGGCCGGCCAACGGCATACCGCTTTATCATCTGCTGGGCGATCCGCCCATGCTGTTCAGCTCGGCGGCGCCCGCCGACCTCGGCCGGGTGGACGCGGTGGGTTACGGTTTCGCCGGTTTCATGGCGGGACAGACCAGCGTCGTCAATCTCAAGGTCAAGATCAACAGCCTCGCCAGCGGCGCGCTGTCCCATCAGGCGCAGGTGTTTTATACCGACGGCGTCCACCCCGCGGTCATCGGCGCCGAGTCCAACCAGGTCATGCTCGGCATGGCCGCGCTGGCGCCGGCCATCAAATATTTCAGAAATGGCAATTTCGATACCGAGCAAGCGGCGACGCGGGTCGGCATGCCTTTATACGTGCAGGCCGAAGCCGCCGCCTGCAACACCGCCGGTCCGGCCATCGAAACCATCGACATCACGCTTTCGTCGGCGCTGACGACGGACACCGAGGTCTTCGCCGCCACCGAAACCGCGGCCAATTCCGGCCAGTTCCGCGTCACCGGCGACGTGATGACGGCCGACGGCGATCTTCAGCCGGCGATCAGCGGCAACGGCATACTCGAAGTGAAAAAAGGCGACACCCTCACCGCCAGCATTCAAGGTTGCGGCGCGACGATGACCCAGACCGCCATCCTGATCGACCCGGCCGGCATCGTCTTCGACAGCAAGACCAATGCCCCGCTGAGCGGCGCGACGGTGAGTCTGATCGACGTCGCCGGCGCCGCCAACGGCGGCAACCCCGGCGGCGCGGCGCGGGTGTTCGACATGGACGGCGTGACGGCGGCGCCGAGCACGGTGGTGACCGGCGCCGACGGTTTCTATCAATTTCCGCTGGTGGGCGCGAGCACCTATCGCCTGCTGGTGACGCCGCCGGGCGCTTACCGTTTTCCCTCGACGCTGGCGGCGGGACTGTTACCGGCCGGTCGGCGCATCGATGTCGCGGGTTCCTACGGCGGCGTGTTCCCGGTCAATGAAATCACGGGCGCGGTGATGATCGACATCCCGCTCGACGCGGGCGGCGAGGGCTTGTTCGTGCAAAAGACCGCGTCGCGCCGCACGGCGGAGATCGCCGAGTTCGTCGATTACACCGTCAAGATCAAAAACGTCAGCGGCGCGGCGCTGGCGGGCATCACCTTGTCCGACGCCCTGCCCGCCGGTTTCGCCTACCAGCCCGGCACGGCGCGCTTGAACGGCGCCGGGGTCGCCGATCCCGCCGGCGGCCGCGGCCCGGCGCTGCGCTTCGCGGTCGGCAATCTCGGCGACGGCGTCACCGCGACGCTGAGTTACCGCGTGCGCATCGGCCCCGGCGCCTTGCAGGGCGACGGCGTCAACCGCGCCCAGGCCGGCAGCGCGCTGCCCTTGCCCAAACTCAGCAACCTCGCCACCGCCGAAGTGAAAGTGCAGGGCGGCGTGTTCAGCGACCGCGGTTATCTGCTCGGCAAGGTCTACGCCGACTGCAACGGCAACCGCATACAGGATACCGGCGAAGCGGGCCTGCCCGGCGTGCGGCTGTATCTCGAAGACGGCAGTTTCGTGATCGCCGACGGCGACGGCAAATACAGTTTTTACGGACTCAGTCCACGCACCCACGTGCTCAAGCTCGACACCACCACCCTGCCCGCCGGCGCGAGACTCGCCGTGCTCGCCAACCGCAACGCCGGCGACGCCGGCAGCCGCTTCGTCGATCTCAAACACGGCGAATTGCACAAAGCCGATTTCGCGGTGGACGGCTGCGACGAGGCGCTGGCCGCGGCGATAACGCTGCGCAAGCGCAGCGTGGCGGGCGATGAACTGGCGCGCGGCCTGAAAACCGAGATGACCGCCGACGGCCAGGCCGCCGCGCTCGGCGATGTGCGGGCCTTGCCGGCGAGCGGTGTGCTCGGCGGCGAGACGCCGGCGGCCTTGCCCGCCACGGCGGAGAATGATGCCGTAACGCCGCCGACCGCTGTCGCGGCCCGCGCCGCGCCCGCGCCGGATGCGCCGCCGCTCGCGGCCGACGCGGATGAACAACCGGGATTCATCGGCCTGGGCGACCGCGACGTGTTGCCGATGGCGCAGACCAATCTGCGCATCAAAGGTCCGGCGCGCGCCGCGTTGAGTCTGCTGGTGAACGGCGTAGCGGTGCCGGACGATCGCATCGGCACGCGGCTGGTCCTCGAAGACCGCCGGATCGAAGTGCGCGAATACATCGGCCTCGCGCTGCGGCCCGGCGAAAATGTCCTCACCGTCAGCGCCGCCGACGCGTTCGGCAATCCGCGCGGCAGTCACGCCATCACCGTGATCGCGCCCGGTGAATTGGCGCGGCTGGTGATCGACGTTCCGCAAGCCAAGATGACGGCGGACGGCAGCAGCCTGGGCAGGCTGCGGCTGCGGCTGGTCGACGGCCATAACGTGCCGGTCACCGCGCGCACGGCGGTGACGCTGGAGACCAGTCTCGGCCTGTGGCAAATCGACGATCTCGACAAACGCGAGCCCGCCGTGCAGACCTTCGTCGAAGGCGGTCAGGCCGAGTTCGCGCTGCGCGCGCCGGCGGAGCCCGGCGAGGCCCGAGTGCGGATAAGCAGCGGCAGGCTGCGGGCGGAAACTCACATCACCTTCCTGCCGCAACTGCGGCCGCTGCTGGCGGTCGGCGTCATCGAAGGTGCTTTCAATCTGCGCAAACTCGACAGCGGCGCGCTGGTGCCGGCGCGCGCGCAGGATAATTTCGAGCGGGAATTGCGCCAGTTTTCGCAGGAAAACGGCAAAGGCCAGGCCGGCGCGCGCGCCGCGTTATTCCTGAAAGGTAAGATCAAGGGTGAATATCTGCTGACGCTCGGTTACGACTCCGACAAGGAAACCCAGGAACGCCTGTTTCGCGACATCCAGCCCGATCAGTTTTATCCGGTGTACGGCGACGCCGCGGTGAAAGGTTTCGATGCGCAATCCACCGGCCGGCTCTACGTGCGGGTGGACAAGCAACGGTCGTATCTACTGTACGGCGATTACACCACGCAGACCGCCGTTCAGCCGGCGCGCGGCCTCAGCGCCTATAATCGCAGCCTCAACGGCCTCAAACACCATTACGAAAATTCACGCATCGCCGCCAACGTCTTCGCCAGCCGCGACAGCACCCGCCAGGTGGTGGAAGAACTGCCCGCCAACGGCACCTCGGGCCCTTATACCTTGAGCAACGACAATGCGATCGAGAACAGCGAGCGCATCGAGATCATCACCCGTGATCGCAACCAGTCGGCGGTGATTTTGAAAAGCGTGCCGCAGACCCGCTTCAGCGATTACGAGATCGAGGCCTTTACCGGCCGGATATTATTTAGGGCGCCGGTGCCCGGCGTCGATGCCGACCTCAATCCGAATTCGATACGCGTGACGTATGAAGTGGATCAGGGCGGCGCTGCATTCTGGGTGACGGGCATGGATGCCCAGGTCAAACTCAACGGCCGCGTCGAAGTCGGCGGCAGTTGGATCGACGACCGGAATCCGCAAGACCCGGCGACCTTGCAGAGCGTCAACGCCACGCTGCGTCTCGCCGAGCAGACCGTGGTGATGGGCGAACTGGTGCGCACCGACAAGCTCAGCGTCGGCGACGGTCACGGCGAGCGCATCGAAGTGCGCCACGACGGCGAGAATCTGCAAGCGACGCTGTTCGCCGGCCGCACCGACGCGGAGTTCGACAATCCCTCGGCGAGTTTGAGCAAGGGCCGCGCCGAAGCCGGCGCGCGCGCCTCCTATAAGATCGACGAGCGCACCCGCCTGGTCGGCGAAGCGATCCGCACCGAGGACGTGGTGAGCGACGACCGCCGCGACGGCGTGATGCTCGGCGCCGAGCGCAGCTTCGACAATAATCTGCGGCTCGAAGCCGGCGTGCGCCACGCCCGCGAACACAGCGCGGCGGCCGACATCGACTTTACCAGTCTGCGCGCCAAACTGTCCGCGGCGTTGCCCGGCCTGCCCGCGGCTTCGGTATACGGCGAGGCCGAACGCGAGATCGACGACGATAACGGCGTGCTCGCCGCCGGCGGTGAATACCGTTTCACCGACCGCGGCCGTCTGTACGCACGGCACGAGTTCATTTCCTCGCTCGCCGGCCCGTACGCGCTCAACGCCGATCAACAGCAGAACACCAGCGTACTCGGCATTGACACCGCTTACATGCAAGACGGCCAGGCCTACAGCGAATACCGGGTGCGCGAGGCGATCAGCGGCCGCGAGGGCCAGGCGGCGATCGGCCTGCGCAATCTGTGGCGGATCGCCGAAGGCACGCGGCTCAACACCAGCATCGAGCGCATCCACGCGGTGGCGGGCGGCGCGGACAATGAATCGACCGCGCTCACCGGCGCCATCGAATACACCCGCAATCCGCTGTGGAAAGGCACGGCGCGCCTCGAACTCTACAACAGCGATCTCAGCCGCAGTCTGCTCAACAGTCTGGGCCTCGCCTACAAGCTCGGCGACGACTGGACCTTGCTCGGCAAGACCATCCTTAGCATCACCGACAACAGAAGTCCCGGTGCGGGCCAGCGTTTATTGAGCCGTCTCCAACTCGGTCTGGCCTATCGCGAGACCGCGCGCAATGTTTGGAGCGGCCTCTCGCGCTACGAATACAAACGCGAGGACGACGACAGTAATCCCGCCCTGGCGGTGCGGCGCGATGTGCATATCGTCTCACTGCATGCGAACTATCAGCCGAGCAATCCGCTGATCTTCACCGCGCGTTACGCCGCCAAGCGGGCGACCGAGGACAGCAACGCGATCGAGAGCCGCGCCAGCGCGCAGTTGCTGAGCGGCCGGGCGACGTACGACATCGACAAGCGCTGGGACGCCGGTGTCATCATCAGCGGCCTGTTCAGCGGCGGCTACGCGAGCACGCAGTACGGCATGGGCGCGGAGATCGGCCGGGTGCTTCAGGAAAATCTCTGGATGTCGGTCGGCTACAATTTTTTCGGTTACAGCGACGAGGATTTGACCGGCCAGGACTACACCAACCGCGGCCCTTATTTGCGGCTGCGCTTCAAGTTCGATGAAAATCTGTTCAGCGGAAGAGCGATGTGACATGCGTATCACGCTACTGATAAGACTGTGCGCGCTGATGCTGTGCTGCGGCGGGCTGGCGGCCATGGCGCCGGCGCAGGCCGCGTGCACTGGCGGCGCCTGCCTGTCCGCCGGGCCGCGGCTCGCCAGCGTCGATTCCACGCGCGGCGCGCTGCTCAATGCCTTGCTCGGCAATTTGCTCGGCAGCAGCGTGAATCTGAGCGTCGCCGACTGGAATAATCTCGCGCAAGGCGACGTCAATCTCGTGAGTTATCTCAATGCGCTGCAAACGTCGTTGAACGTTTCATCGCCGGCCGCCGCGCTCAGCGCCGACGCCACGCTCGCGCAATTGATTTCGACGATGGCCGCCGCCGCGCAGGCCGACGGCGATACCGCCACCGCCGCCGCGCTCGCTAATCTGCAGCCGCAGGTCTCCGCCCTTGCCGCCACCGTGCGCCTCGGCGATCTGCTGACGGTGACCACGCCCAGCGGCGCCTTGTCGGACGTCAATCTCAACGCGCTCGATCTCGTCACCGGCGGCATCCAGCTCTACAATTACGACAACGTGCTGACCACGCCCACGCCGGTGACGATATCCGGCGGCGCCATCGGCCTCGCCGGCGTGATCAATTCGGTGCAGCTCTACGCGCAGGTGATCGAGCCGCCGGTGATGATTTGCGGTCCGGCCGGTACGCAATTCCACACCGCGGCGATCCGCGTCAAGCTCAACCTGGATCTGGTGGACTTGGGCCTGGGTACCTCGGCCTTGACCCTATTACCGGGTGTGACCAGCGCGGCGCTGACCCTGGCGCAACTCGAACTCTATGTCGAGGTCGCCCGCGCGCAAGGCACGCTCGCCACCGTCAACGCGCTGGCCGACGCCGTGATCGTGCAGGCTACGCCGGGGGTCGCCGATCTTTACCTCGGCAGTATCAGCGACGCGAACTTTTTCAATCGTAGCCGCGTGCTGAACACCGCCACCGATCTCGGCTTCAGCACCATCGGCGCGCTCACCATCAACGCGCTCACCGTCAATCTTCAAGTGAAGAGCGCTGCGCGCGGCGAGGCACCCTTCAGCAGCAGTCTGAGTTTCAGCGGGCCGTATCCGCAGACCCGCAGCGCGAGCACCAGCGCCGCCTTCATCGCCAACCTCGCCGGCACGTTGGTGAACAACCTCAGTGTGAGCGTGAGTCCCAGCCTGGGCTTGCTCGACGCGGTGGTGTTGCCCGCCGTCAAGACCCTGGTCGGCACGGCCTTGACGCCGGTATTGACCACGCTATTGACCGGCCTGGTCGATCCTCTGCTCGAACTGCTCGGCATTCGCCTCGGTGAAGTGGACGTGACGGTCTACGGCGTCACCCGGTCCTGTTCGATTGCGGGAACGGTGTATCTCGACGCGAATCACAACGCCACACTTGACGGCGAGGCCGGCACCGGCCTCACGCTGTACGCCAAAGCCATAGCGTCCTCCTCGCCCGGCGGACCGGCGCTGCTGGCGGCGACTGTGGATCCGGCCAGCGGCGCTTACAGCCTGGCCGGCATCGGCGGCGGCAGCTACACCGTGATCGTCGATACCAACAACACTCTGAGCGACGTCGCGCCCACGGCGCCGGCGGGCTGGGTCGGCACGGAGAGTCCGAGCCTCGCGCGTGTTAATACGACCCTCACCTTCAACGATGTCGGCGCTCAGAATTTCGGCCTCTATCACGGCAGCAAACTCAGCGGCAGGGTGTTCAAGGACAACGGCGCCGGCGGCGGCACGCCCAACAACGCGGTGCAGGACGGCGGCGAAACCGGTCTTGCCAACGTAGTGATAAAAATCACCGATAATGGCGGCGGCGTCATCCACGACAGCACCGCGAGCGGCGGTGACGGCAACTACACGCTGTGGATACCGGCCGCCGCCGACGCGAGCATCGTGAAGGTGGTGGAAATCAATGCCGGCGGTTACATTTCCGTCGGCGGCGCGGCCGGCAATACCGGCGGCGGTTATGATCGCGCCGGCGATACTTTGAGCTTCACCAATGCGGCGGGCGGCAGCTATACCGGCGTTAATTTCGCCGATGTGCCGGACCTCCGTTTTCTCACCGACGGCCGCCAGACCGCCGTGCCGGGCGGCGTGGTGTTTTATCCGCACCAATTCGTCGCCGGCAGTGGCGGCCAGCTCACTTTCAGCGCCGCCGGCACGGCCAACCCGAACGAAGCCGGCTGGAACCAGGTGCTGTATCTCGACGGTAATTGCAGCGGCGCGCTCGATAGCGGCGAGTTGCCGATAGCGGCCGTGTTGAACGTCGGCGCCGATCAGCAAGTGTGTATCGTGGTGAAGGTCGGCGTACCGGTAAACGCCGCGTACAACGCGCAATACCCGCTCACGGTGAGCGCGAGTTTCACTTACATCAATGCCAGCCCCGCCTTGACCGGCACGCAAAGCCACAGCGATCTCACCACCGTGAGCAATCCCGCCGAGGCGGGATTGAAACTCACCAAAACCGTGGACAAGAACGTGGCGCAATCCGGCGAGGTGATCACGTACACCGTCAGCTACATCAATAACAGCAGCGCGGCCTTGAGCAATCTCAAAATCAACGACTCGACGCCGGCCTACACCGTGTTCAACGCGGCCTCTTGCGGCGCGCTGCCCGCCGGTCTCACCGTTTGCACACTGACGGCGCAACCCGCCGCCGGCGCCGCCGGCGCCATCGAATGGACGTTCACCGGCACATTGATTTCCGGTGGCAGCGGGAATGTCGGTTTCAGCGTCATCTTGGAATAATTAAAAGATTCCTGGAACACGCCGTGTCGCGTCTTTGGAAAGCGATATGCCCGTTCGTAGGCATATCGATTTACGTCGAGCGATCTTGATCGCCTCGCTTCGGCACGCTACATCACCGCGGAAAGTAAATGTAGGGTGCGTCCCACGCACCCAATAAAACTACTCACCAAATTCCGCTTTATCCCGATCTCCGTCTGACGCGCCACACCAATCCAACGGGTAAACCCCGTTTGTCGCGTATTTGTGAAATGTTGAATAAGGCCAATCCGACACCCGGCTCACCAGCCCGTGTTTGACGGGATTCCAATGTATATAATCGACATGCCTCAAGTAATCGCCTTCATCTCGGATTAGATGCTCCCAATAACGCCTTTGCCACAAGTTGGTTTCCTTGCGCTTCAACCGAGATTCGCTCAGCGATTCCGGCCGGGTTAATGGGTTGCCACATGTCCGGCTGACATGCCGTTTGATCATTCCCCAACGCTTGGCAAAATCCGCATCCCCTTCGGGCAAGGTCCAGATGCAATGAAGGTGGTCCGGTAACAATACCCATGCCTGGATTTGAAAGGGAAATCTTTCGCGCGTTTTTTGTATACCCTCTCTCAATGCTTGACGCAGGTTTTCTTCCGTCAACACCGATTGTCTGCGGTAGGTGTTTACGGTGAAGAAGTAAGTTCCTCCTTGCGTATTGGCGCGCCGGTATTCAGGCATAGGTTCATTTACCCATGTATTGGTGCGTGGGACGCACCCTACGCTTGCTGAACCAAGTGCGAATTCAGAATCTATTTGTGTAGGCCCTTTAACTGCTGCTCTCACAGCCTTGGCCTTTTCGAATGCATCTGCTGCGGTAGCACATGCATCGATTTCCGGTGACGCTAAAGCCGGAAACTCAATTCCCTCAACAAGTTCGAATCCCAAACCATTCAGAAGATCAGAGAGATTTCTTCTCTCCAAACCTGTCTTTTGAATTTCGATAGCCCATCTCACATGTGTGTCCCGTTTTCTGTCGGCTGGATGCGATTGTTGGAAGGCGTTACGCGAACACCAGCACGAGCCCAACGATACTCGCAATTGACGCGACGGCAGCAAACAATGTCCAGCCCCAATGCTCGGTGACAAGCTCTGCAATGGCTTGTGGATGAATGCCGCGAGCCTCCCACCATGAAGCATTGGTCTTGAGGGTTCCATCAAGCGTACGACCGAACAGGTTCGCCAAGATGTCCACCTTTCTGAGGGTGGACTGATGCAGTTTCACGAACTCGCCGTTTTCAAAGGCTGCCGCTTCATCTTTTCCAACCAAGAAGCTTTTGTCTGTGATTTTGTTGATGTTCACGATGCTTTCAAGGCGGGGGTGGCCAGCGTACCCGACGCCGTAGATGCTGATTAAAGCGCGCGCCAAATCAATTTTTCGTTCTTCTGGCAGCCTCGAAGGGGGCTGCCCGCCGAGAATCTTGTGTCTGTGCTCTATCGCCTGAAATCCATAATTGATGTCTCTCATGTTCCAGTGCATCCATGTGCAGAGGCTGTTCCCCTGTAGAAAATCACCAAACTCGTCCAACATTTCCTTTTCTAGTTGGTCGTAGTAGTTGGCTATCTGGTCTAGGGGAATTTTCTTTAGCTCCGCGACCTTGTGAATGGAGAACGATTCCGTTTGGCCTGAGCCAAGGTTGCGAACCGCGATAGACGTAACTCTGGGCGTAGATCCCTCTGGGCGGTCGAAGAAGCTTTCACATGAGTAGTGAACGACTACGACATGATCTTTTCGGGCGTCTATGTCATGCAGTCGCCTCAAGGTTTCCTTTCGGCTTCTCAGTCGTCGCAGCGTGTCCCCCACAGCCCTCTCCTATGCTTTCCAACTTTATTAGGCACCCCAACAGGCGCTTTTCTTTGCGCCAATGTGGCGCATAATTCCAAGAGAAAACGGGACAGATTTATTTATGCGGTTGGCCGTTATTTCACCCCAAAAATAAATCTGTCCGTTTTCTTGCGAAGCGTCCCAGTGAGCGAAGCGAACGACTTGAGCGCCGTGTTATGCATTTATTCTCGACGACGGATTAATACTGATCCGTCGTATGTTTTCAAGAAAAATTGCTTTCCTTCTTTATCTTCCCATACAACTTTTTCCCATCCTTCTAATTGAATTCTGCTTTGTAAATTTTTGGATGAGCACCAACTAATTTTGTAGCCTTTGTCTTCTAAATTTTGTTGCAATCCGGAATCGGAAGGAAATTTTATGTTGACTTCTAGATCTACGAATTCAGCCGGTTCCCAACTAACTCCACCGATTGGAGTATCTATCCCTCTCAGTGATTTAAGTATCTTCCTTACCCATTTCACCCCTCAACTCCTTTATGCATAACGTTCAAGGTCCGATTGACCGCAGGGTTGGGCGTCATCGTGCGCATGAGGCCATGCTACTTAAGACCGTAGTATTTGAGTAAAGCCTCTTTAACGACGTCGGATGCGACTGCAACCCCCATCTTCCAAGTGCCGGACGCGGCTTTCTTGAGGTTTTCAACGAACCAGGTGCGAACGCGAGGCCCCATTGGTTCGGCGCTGCTATCTGGATTTTCAGATGCCGCGAGACGCGCAAGTTCTTGAGCATCTTCTTCCGCCATGCCGGACCCTGTTAGAAACTGCGCCAAGCTATTTGCATCATGCGGCGCCACTGCCACTTGAATCGTAGCTCCATCGCCAGTGGCTGCGATCGACGTGAAGTTTCCGTAGATGATTTGCTGCGCAATTTGCGTAGCTGCTGCAGAACTAGGCGCTGACGGCAAAGCCCCCGGGCCAATTGTGACCGCTGCGGCATCCGGAACAGACTTCTCAAGTTCCAGAGTCAGTTCGAGAACGCGACTCCGCACCGCATGGCGTATAGCCGCAAGTGATGAGCGTGCGATACGCCCAGTTACCGAGTTGCATGCATAGTCCGGATAGACTTTGCCCTGAAGCAGAAGGATGAGGTCGGCAGCGTTTATTCCCAGATCGCCACCTTTCTCGGCTGTACCTAGTAGATCGTCGACGGCAGCGATGCTCTCACGCATCTCGTACCGCACCCAATGCTCTCCGGCGAATTTCTTAACCAAGTACGGTGAGATAGGGGCGTTGTTGATCCCAGACCCAAAGGGTCCAGAGAAGCTGGCTGTGTAGGAGACGGTAATGAAACGATAGTCGGGCAACTCGGCATCCCGTGGGTAGCCCTCTGATTCGTGCCGTACCCAATCGGCGAGTGGCTGACTTCCGATCCGAGCGGCCAAAAGCCGAAGCTTAAGAAGGATCGGACCAAGATCCGATTCGTCTTGAAGTACCGCAGCTTGGATTTCGTGAAGTAGGCTCACATATGCTCCCTTGATGACGCCCAACTTGAAATAGACATCCTAATTGACGCCTTATAATGCGTCATCCTGTGTTCTTAATTATTTCCCATGACCAAAGTATCTTAATTGCAATAAGCAAATCAATTTTAGAATGTCCTATTTAGCTAGGACTAATAAGCCAGACAGTTCTCTCGAACCGCGTAATGCCCGTATCCGGCGACACTCCATTCAACTGGGCTTACAGTTTTTTCGTGAAGACGACGCCGACTACAAACCATGTTCATCACGCGTGCGCGCGCCGCGCGTTTCACCTAAACCACCACCCAGAAAAGAACCCAAGCCACCAAGCTGTCCGTCGCTCAGGGTTTTTTCCTCGGATTAAAGCCGCTCCCCCTCCCTCCCGATAACCGCACCATCGGCGCTGGATGCCGATTGATTGGGATGTCTTGAGGAGTGCGGTTCCATGGTGCGGGACGTGAGCATGACTCCGCTACGGCCATGGAGGCCTTTCCACCGGGTAGGGGGAAAGATGCGCGGTTACGCCGCCATCGCAGCGGTATTTTCAATATTAATGGCTGACTGGCCGGGTTTCGCCGAGGTGCGGGCCGCGTCGTCGGCGGCTGTCGATTCGGGGGTGCGTTCCCTTACTCAAATCGAATACGCCGGACGTAAGCCGACGCCGCTGGCGCGCGGTTTGACGGGCGTGGCCAACGATGCCGCCGCGGTGCAATTCGTCCAAGGCGCGGTCCATCTCGATCCCCGTTATCTGCCGGTCTTGCGCGGCGACGAAGGCCATGTGCTGCTGCAATTCCGGGGGCCGCTCGACGTGGAACAGCAACGGCGTCTGACCGGACACGGTGTGGCCCTGCTCGAATACATTCCTCACAACACGTGGAAGGCGCGGGTGCGCAGCGCGTCGCTGGCGGCCGTGCGCGGTCTGGATTTCGTCCAGGCGGTCGGCTCGATTTATCCGGTCGATAAATTGCCGGCGGCGATCCTCGCCGGAGATTTTCATCCCCGCTCGCTCAATGCCGACGGCAGTTTGAGTCTCGAAGTGTATTTCCATCCCGGTGTCGATTACGCCCGCGCGGCGGTCTTGCTGGCGGGGATCGGCGCCGCGCCGGTCCAGGCCGATTTTTTGAGCGGCCGGCATCTGACGGTGCGCCTGCCGCAGAATCGGGTGATCGACCTGTTGGCCCTCGACAGCGTGGCGTGGGTGGAGGATCGCGAGGCGCCCAAGGCCGGTGAAAACGTGGGGGCGGCCGCTTTGTCGCACGTGGACAGTTTGTGGCGGGCGCCGTTGAATCTCAGCGGCGCCGGCGTGGCGATCGGTATGTGGGATGAGGGTTTGGTGGATGTCAGTCATCCCGACTTGGCGGGTCATGTGGCTACCGGCGAGGCGGGGCAGGTGGTAGGCCATGCCACCCATGTGGCCGGCACCTTGTCCGGTTCGGGCGCCGGCAATAGCAGCGCGCGGGGCATGGCGCCCGCCGCCGCGGTGTGGTCCTATGATTACTTCGGCGACCCGGTGGCGGAACACACCGCCGCCCGCAAGGACCGCGGGATCGCGGTGGCTAATAATTCCTGGGGTTATCTGGCCGGCTGGCAGTCGAATTATTACAACGACGGGTATTGGGTGTGGTTTGGCGGCGCGGCCAACCGGACTGATCCGGATTTCGGCGGTTATTCCTCGCTGACCCGCAATTGGGACCGGCTGGTGTACGACACCGAACTGGTGGTGGTGAAGTCGGCGGGGAATGACCGCAGCGAGAGCGGGGCCGCGGGCCGCGCCCATCGCCACTACGGCGACAGCACGACCTTGTATTACGATCACCACGACGCCGACGGCGATTACCGCAGCATCGGCCAGATCGCCACCGCCAAGAACGTCATCACCGTGGGCGCGGTGGATAATGCCGGCGCCATGACCGCGTACAGCGCCTGGGGTCCGACCAACGACGGCCGGCTCAAGCCGGATGTGGTGGCCAAGGGCCAGGATGTCTATTCCACTTATCTTGCGAGCGGTTACACCTCATTAAATGGCACCTCGATGGCCACGCCTACCGTCAGCGGCGCCATCGCCCTGCTGGTGGAGAGATACCGCAAAGTCACCGGCAGCCTGGCGCCGCCGCCGGCCCATCTGATCCGCGCTTTGGTGGCCAACACCGCCGCCGATCTCGGCACGCCGGGACCGGATTACGCCTATGGCTGGGGTTTGCTCGATGCGCAGGCCGCCCTCAAGGTAATCGACGCCGACAGCGGCGCCGGCCGCCGTTTCATCACCGCCAGCCTGTTGCAGGGCACGGCGCAGCGCTACGATATCGACGTCGCCGCTAATGCCGGGCCTCTCAAAATCAGCCTGGCCTGGACCGATCCGCCGGGTTCTCCCGGTGCCGCCGCCGCGCTGGTGAATGATTTGGATATCCGGCTGATCGGCCCCGCCGGGACGGTGTACTACCCTTACAGCCTGGCTGGATTGCGCGACCCCGCCGCGCCGGCCACCGCCCTCGGCCCCAATAGCGTGGATAATCTCGAGCAAGTGCTGGTCGCGTCGCCGCAGGCCGGGCTGTGGCAGGTGGAGGTCCGCGGCAGTCGAGTGCAGGGTGTGCAATCCTATTCCCTGGTGAACAACCTCGACATGCCGACCGATAAAACCCCGCCCGGTGGCGGTTATGTAGTCGTCAACCAAGGCGGCGAATACGCCCTCTCGCCTAAAATCATGGTGTTTTTGGCGGGATACGACAATCAGGGCGTGACCGGTTATTATCTGTCGGAAAATCCGGCGCGGCCGGGTTTGAGCCAATTCACCGCGGCGGATACGGTGGCCCGCTTAAGCCTCAGCGTGCCGTATACCTTGTCCGCCGGCGACGGCAGTAAGACACTTTATCTGTGGTTGCGCGACGCCTCCGGCAACATCAGCGAGGCGGCGTCGGTCACGGTGAAACTGGACACCCAGCCGCCGGATGCGCCCCGGCTCAGCGTGCAGGCCGGAACGCAAGGCGGACGGCCGCAATGGGAATGGACGCCGGGCAATGGCATGGGCGTTTTCCGCTACAAGCTCAATGACTCGCGTTTAAATATCGGTGCCGAGGAAACCCGGAACCTCGCCTTCCTGCCCGGCGCGCCCTTGAGTCCGGGCATGCACATTTTGTACGTGCAGGAGCGGGATGAGGCGGGGCAGTGGTCGGCCGTGAGTCAAATGAGTATTACGGTCACCGCCCAGGAATGGGATTCGCCGCAACTCGGCGCGGGCGGCGTACCGCTGGCGCCGAGTCTGCGCGCCTTGACCCCGGTGAACGATCCTTTACCGCGCTGGTTGTGGAATTCGATAAACGGCGGCGGTATTTTCCGGTTACGGCTGAATGAGGCCGATCTCAGCGGCGCCGCCGAGACCACCGCGACCGCCTTCCTGCCGCCGGTGAAGTTGGCCGACGGCCTGCACAGGCTTTATATCCAGGAGCGCGGAGTCAGCGGGCTGTGGTCGCCGGTGATTTCTTTCGCGGTCATGGTGGATACCGCCGCGCCGGTGACCACCGCCAGCATCACACCGGCGGCGTCGACCTCTACTCAGTGGGTGAGTTTACGTTGCGACGACATCGGCGCCGGCTGCGCGGCCACCTATTACACTTTGGATGGCAGCGTGCCCACGCCCCAATCGCCGCGGTATAACGGCATGATTCCGGTGAGCGCCAGCACGACCCTGCGTTTTCTGTCGTTTGACCAGGCGGGCAACGTCGAGCCGGATCGCGTCGAGACCTATCTGGTCAGCGAGCCCGCCCAGGCCGGCAGCGGCGGGGGTGGCGGCGGCTTACTGACGGAGTTGCTGCTGCTGATTTGTGCTCTGCCGCTGGCCGCCGCGCGGCGCGGGCGGCGGTTTTATTGGCTGCGGGTGCTGACCACTTCGAAGCGTTGGCGTTGTTCGCCGCGCAATTGCACGGTGGATTTGAAGTAGGCCCGCTCGCGGACATCCCGCGCCTGGCCCGGCGGGATTTTCGGTTTCAGAGTGACGGTGGTTTGATCGACGACCTCGCAGTGCCCGTCGCCCAGGCAGTCTTCGATGGAGATGCGCAGCACCACTTCCATGAGGGTGTAGTGCGGCGAGTGATTACGCAGACGTCCCGACAGATCTTTCAGGCCGCGCCCCGCTTCCGTTAACCGCATCTCGGCCAATTCGATCTCGGCGGGCGTGATCCGTTGTTTGGACTGGCCCAGCTCGTGATCTTGATACCAAGCGAAGAAGGCGATGATGCCGACGATGGTCACCAGCGCGACGGGCAGGGCGCGCCGCAAGTCTTTTTTAGTGATGAGAACGGCGAGAAGGATCACCGTGAAAATCAGCCCGAACAATCCCCAGATCATGCCGTGTCATTCCTATGTGGGCGAGGCCGGCGAAGTATACCAGTCTTGGCGTCCCCGCCGGCTAAAGCCGTGGCCAAGCACGAAGCGGTGGTAGGGTTTTACAGGTCGGTGGGTCAGGGGCGTAGCATATTTGTGGAGGGGTTTACATCGAACCGCGCCGCGGTGTCCGATCACATCAGGCGAGGACGTCCAATCCCCGCGCCGGCCGGGCGCGATTTACATCGGATGCCCCGGCATCCCCAGCGCCGCGCCGCTCGCCGCGCCGCCGCTCGCGTTGGGCGCGAGTGTCCAATAACACCGCGCGCCGCGCCCAGCGGCGGTGTTGATGGCGGCGGTCGGTGCGGCGGCGGTTCGGGCTTTGTTCCACTGGCCGGCTCGCCGCCGAGGCGGGTTCGGCTGGCCGTTCTTCTATGCTGGGCGTAGCGGTCACCGGCGCGACCGTGCCCGCCGCGCGGGCGGCGTTACTTTCTTGAAGGCGGTGCAATCCGGCATCGTCGCGGGGGATGGGGAGTATCGTCATGGAAATCACCTCGCATTACAGACTATCTACCTATCAAATCGGCCGGGGGTCCGTCAACTGGGGATGAACGGTCTCGGATTTAAAGAAGTCTCAAGAGAACGCGGCGGAGCCCCCGCCGAGCCGGTAACTTACAATGGGGTAGCCTCACCTTGGGAGGTTTATTGTAGTATTCATGGGTCGATTTGAAGCATGTTTAAAATCCCCGCGCAGCTACCGCCAGTCCGGGAAAGGGAAGTTGATCAAGACAGGTTCTCCTGCTTCGGCCGGCACGGATGGTCTCTCCGCATGCAATCGGAATTTACCGAGATCAGCAGCGAGTACGTGCCGGTGGCCGCGCGCTACTTCAGCGTAAGCCAATGTAGCCGATAAGGAAATAGCTTTGCCCGTATCTGCCGTTCGGCTGCGCGCGGGCCACAAAAAGGAGGCGTGTTGATGATCCATGACAAGACCCATGCCGGGCGGTGGGCGGGCTTGGCCTTGCTGGTGTGTTTATTGAGCGCATGCGCCATGGTGGGAGGAAAAAAAGAGACGGCGCTGAGTCCGGGTATCAAACTCTATGCGCCGCTGAGCGTGGAGGAATTGGCGCGGCTGCCGCCGGCCGAGCAAATCCGCTATTTCACCGATAACGTTTATTTCGCCGCCACCAATCGCGGCGGCGCCGGCGAAGCGCGGGCCGAAGCCGCCGCGGCCGCCTTGCGTTATTTGCAGGACACCCTCGGCAAAGAAGAATTTCTGCGTTTTTGGACAGGCGTGGACGGTGACTTTTTCGGACGCGTGAACGCTGCCTTGGAATTTACCGACTACACCCGGCCCCAAGCCGCTTTGGATGAGCGGCGGGTGCGCACGGCCTACAACCTCACCGCGCGGCATTTGGAGGTGGTGAAAAATCTCGGCGAGGCGCGCCAGCGCGCCATGACTTATTTGATCGAGCTGGCCAGTAAAGGCGAAAGTGAAGCCTGCTTCGCTTTTCACAAGGCCTATAAA
Source organism: Gammaproteobacteria bacterium (assembly GCA_919903055.1). Classification (GTDB taxonomy): domain Bacteria; phylum Pseudomonadota; class Gammaproteobacteria; order DRLM01; family DRLM01; genus CAKKSB01. Next base: position 33,886 of record CAKKSB010000068.1, read on the forward strand.
GATTATGCTAACCCGCTGCACGCCGACACCGAGTTGACTTGGCCGCAAGTGGACGGCAAACCTTTCCGCAAGTCGATGTGGGCGGGTTCGGGGGAGGCGACGGTCGGCGGTAAGGTCGTGCAAATCGCCATTCCAGCCGAAGTGGTGCTGGGGTGCCGCGCGATTTTGCATCCGCCCGTCACGGTGACCGCCGGGGTGGTGGAGGATGTGAAGCAGTTTTTTGCCGGGATCAAGCTCGGCCGCGACTTTAACCTGGCCGGCTATAACCAGCGTAAAGAGGCGTGGCGGCGCGACATCGCCCAGCAGGCGTTGGCGGCCGCGGAAAAACTGCGCTTGGAAAAGATCCGTATCGTCAACGTGGTGGACGTGTATCAGATATATCCGCCCGAGCTGGATTATGAATACGAACTGGCGGCCGGCAACGGCACTTTATCCGAACGGGTAGCGGCCGGCATACTCGGTGAACAAGAAGCCTTCGTGGTGGAGCAGCGTATCCACGAGCGCGCCGTGTTGTTGACCGGCGTAGGTATTACCCCGCAAGGCACGCCCATGGCGTTTCTGTATATGGTGTCGGACCGCGCCGCGAAAAAATAATCCGCCGTGCGGCGGCAACGCCGCCATCGCCTTCATCCTGAAAAAAGCAGTTGGCCACGGTGGACACGGGAGGAACACATCAACGATGGCATGTCCTTATCGAATGTACTCGCCAGGCGAACTCGTCCAATGGTGTAACATCCCGATGCTCCGTGTCCTCCCTGTTCTCCGTGGTTTGCATCATCCGCGGTTTTTAGGTTAATTGGCCAACAGCTGAACCGTCTCCGGCACTTCGATCTCCACCGCAATAGGCAGATGATCGGAGATGGCATGGTTGAGCACTTGCAGATTGGTGACTTTCAGCGACGGCGTGGTGAGGATGTGGTCGATGTTGCGGATCGGCCGCCAGCTGGGAAAGGTGTGCAGAATTTGGGTGGGTTCGCAGAGCTTGGAGACGGTTAACAGACGGTCCATTTCCCGGCTCTGCGGCGCGCAGTTGAAATCACCCATCACCACCGCATGCTCGTAATCGCAGACCAGCTCGCCCAGAAAATCCAGTTGCCGTTGGCGGGTGCGCCGCCCCAGGGCGAGGTGGACCAGGATTAGCATGATGGGGTTGTCATGGTGCCCGAAGCGCACGGCCATGGCGCCGCGGCCGGGGATGAGGCCCGGCAGTTTGTGCTGCTCGATCATGCTGGGACGGATCCGGCTCAGCAGGCCGTTGCTGTGCTGGGCGAATTTGCCGAGGTCGCGGTTGGTCTGATGGCACCAGAACGGGAAGTGGCCGCGGCGCGCGAGATATTCCACCTGATTGATGAAATAGCTGCGCAGACTGCCGGCATCCGCTTCCTGAAGGGCCACCACGTCGTACTGGGAGGCCAGCCGGGCGATGCGGTCCAAGTTGTCGAAACTGGAGAAGTGGGGCAGCACATGTTTCCAGCTGCGCGTGAAATAGTGATGGGGCCGGGTCGAAGCCACCGCGGTTTGAATGTTGTAAGTGAGCAGGCGTAACCGCGACTTGCCGCCGCCGGTAACGCTGCCGGGGTGCGCGTGTTCCTCAACCAGCGCCGAGATGGGTGGGCTCATAGGGGAAAGATCGTCTCGCCGAGTTTGGCCGTCAATTTCAGGTTCTCCGTATAATCGACCGGGCAGTCGATGATGTTTACGCCGCCGTCGGCCAGCGCCTGCCGCAGTATCGGCATCAATTGCCCGGCGCTCTCGACTCGATAGCCTTTAGCGCCGAAGGACTCGGCGTATTTTACGAAGTCCGGGTTCTTGAAGTGTACATAGGCCGGCCGGCCATACGTACTCATTTGTTTCCATTCGATCAGGCCGTAGCCGCCGTCATTCCAGATCAGCACCACTATCGGAAGCTTGAGCCGCACCGCGGTTTCGATTTCTTGCGAGTTCATCAAAAAACCGGCGTCGCCGGTCACCGCCACCACCCGCCGTTCGGGACAGGCGAGCTTGGCGCCGACCGCGCCCGGCACGGCGATCCCCATGCTGGCGAAGCCGTTGGAAATGATACAGGTGTTGGGCTGCTCGCAGCGGAACATCCGCGCCATCCACATTTTATGCGCGCCGACGTCGCAGATTACGATGTCTTCCAGGTCGAGCGCGGTGCGTAAATCCCAAATGATTTTTTGCGGCTTGAGCGGGAAGGCGTCGTCGTCGCGGTGCTGATTCATGTCCTCGATCAGCGCGTCGCGCAGCGGCCGCAAAGGATGGCCTTGCTGCGGCGTCGCGCGTTCGGCAATGCGGCGCAGGCTGTGGCGAAGATCGCCCACCACGCCGACCTCGACCGTGTAATGGGCGTCGACCTCGGCGGGATTGGCGTCGATGTGGATGATCTTGCGATCGCGGGTCGGGTGCCAGAGGCGCGGGTGGTATTCCACCAGATCGTAGCCGACGCAGACGATGACGTCGGCGCGGTTAAAGCCGCTGTTGACGTAATCTTGCGATTGCAGGCCGACGCTGCCGAGGGCGGTGGGATGTTTGAAGGGCACCACGCCCTTGGCCATGAAGGTATTGGCCACCGGAATATTCAGCGCGGCCGCGAACTCGGCGAGTTCCCGCCAGGCCTGGGCGCGGATCACTCCGTTGCCGGCGAGGATGATGGGATGGCGCGCCTCGGAGAGGAGACGGGCGGCGGCCTCCACCCGGTCGGCGGCCGGCTCGGGCATGGTCGGCTGCTGGGCGCGCAGCGGTTCGGCTTCGATTTCCATGTCGGCGAGATTTTCGGGAAATTCGATGAAGCAGGCGCCGCTCTTTTCGGTCTGCGCCAATTTAAAGGCTTTGCGCACCACCTCGGGCACGGTGTTGGGCGTCAACAGCCGCGAGGAATATTTGGTGACCGGCGCGAAAATGCTCTTGAGGTCGAGCACTTGATGCGATTCTTTGTGCAACCGGCTGGTGTCGGCCTGGCCGGCGATCGCGACCAGCGGCGCGTGGTCCATGTTGGCGTCGGCGACGCCGGTGAGCAGGTTGGTGGCGCCGGGGCCGAGGGTGGACAGACAAACCCCGGCCCGCGCGGTGAGCCGGCCGTAGACGTCGGCCATGAAGGCCGCGCCTTGTTCATGCCGGGTGGTGATGAATTGGATGGGCGAATCCAGCAAGGCGTCCATCAGCGCGAGGTTCTCCTCGCCGGGAATGCCGAAGATATATTCGACGCCTTCGTTTTCGAGGCATTTGACGAACAGCTTGGCGGTTTTCATCTTGGGTTGTGGACCGATCTGCGCCGCGCGGGCGGGCGGCCCGCGCGGCATAAAGCTGCCCGGCGTGACGGGTGGGTCAGGTCGCCGGTCATAAACCTTTGCGTTCTTTTTCGATGAGGAAATCCATGACCTTGAGCATGGCGTTGAAATTGCCTTCGACCTGGCCGGGATTGAGGATGTATTTACCGTTGATTACTATGGAGGGCGTGGCTTCGGTCTGATAACGGCGACTCATTTCCTTGGCGCGCCGTACCTTGGCCTCCACCGAAAAGGAATTAAAGGTCTTTTTGAAATCGTCATTGCTGACGCCTTGTTCGGCGAAGAACTCCATCAAACGTTCTTCGGTGTCGAGCCGGCGTTTTTGCGCGTGGATGGCGTCGAACAACGGCTTATGAATTTTGTCGAGCACGCCCAGAGCTTCGGCGGCGTAAAAGGCGCGGGCATGAATAATCCAGTGTTCCGCCAAGGTGGCGGGCATGCGGCGGTATTCCACGTCGGCCGGCAATTGTTTTACCCAGCGTTCGAGATAAGGCTGGAAACGATAGCAGTGAGGACAGCCGTACCAGAACAATTCCACCACTTCGATCTTGCTTTTGCTTTCGGTGGGTTGGGCGGGAACGATGCGCGTGTAATTGCGGCCTTCCTGGAATTCGGCGGCCTGGGCCAGGGCGGGAAGCAGCAACAAGGGCAACAGCCAGC
>CAKKSB010000069.1 GCA_919903055.1 Gammaproteobacteria bacterium
CTTCGTAAGGTGGTGCGCGCAATTCCCGCAACAAGGCGTGGACCGGCGAATAATCGAGAGGAATGGTCCATCCCGCGTACTGGCCGGTTTTGGCCGCCGCGTTGTCCGGACTCATGGACAGCAGGGCGATGGCGATTTTTTCCGAAAGGTCCGCCGGCGCGTTGGGCATTTGCGCGAAGGCCCACTCCGGATAGAGCTGGGTGCTGAGCAGAAAGGGAAAATCGTTGACGACCGGGTTCAGCACTTTAATATCTTGAAGATCGATTTGTTCCCACATGGCCATGGATTCCAGCACGCCGGTGCGCACGCTGCCGGCATCCGCGCGGTTGTTGAGCACGGCGCGCACGACATTGTCTTGCGGAAACCCGAGGGTGATCAGTTGGAGCTTCTTCAATGACGTGATGCCGTGCTGATTCATTTCCCGCCAGGCCATTTGAAACCCACCGAAGGCGGAGGTGCCCACCGCGGCGAAACGGCGGCCGCGCAGATCGTCGAGAGTTTGAATGTCGTTACGGTCGGCGCGGGTGAAAATCACCGCGCCGAATTGCGCGAGCGGCGCCCCATTCTGAATATTTTTGAGCGTGGCGATACGGCTGGCGCCGTAACGCGCTTCGAGTTCCACGTAATGGCCCGGGTTGGTCAGCGTATAATGCAGCGCGTTGGCCGCCGCCGCCCGGTTCATGGCGGAAATGTTCATGGGCAGCAGGTCGAAATGGTAGTCATGAAAAGTTTTATTAAGGTAGTTCACGGTAGGCGACCAGCGTTGCAGGGCGTGGTCGTTACCGCGGAAGGCGAGGACGCCGATATGGATGGGAACCGGATTTTCTTGTGCTACCGCCTCGCGAAGCGGGCCGATTAATAAAACGGCTATGATTGCTGCGCATGCCACATACCTCCGCCTTGAAGGGTGGGATAAGGTGCCGTCTCGCCTGGTCGGGCGGTGTCGGGATAATAAATGAGGCATCCGCTTTTTTGGTGCCCGATTCCCGGGCGATTAAACCAAGATCCTTATGATAGCTGCTGATTGTGGTGCAGTCGCCGCGTCTAAGCAACACGGGTTTCTCCGGATGGACCGATTATCCGAATTTCACTGAGCGCGGCGTATCGCCGACTGCTTACGGTTTGGCGTGTTTGGCGAGGGCCGCTCCCGCTGCCGGCGCGGAGGGCGCGGCGGTGACGGCGTCAGCGGCGGTTTGATTCACTATTTGTGTTTGATTCAGGTTCGGCAATTTTTCCAGCGTGTTCAGCAAGCGGGTGAGTTTGGCATCCATATCACGCTGCTGTTTTATCCAGGCGGGCACACTGCTCACGGTGGCGCGCACTTGGTCATTACTCCAATAAGCCATCAAGAAACCGACGCTTAACAATAATAAGGCCATGGCGGCGAGGCCGAGGCGGTGTCCCAGCGCCATGCGCATGCGCGGCGCCGCGGCGGTATGTAAGGCTTTGCGCAAGCCGGCCGGATTGAAGCTGAAGTTACGTTTGGCGGCGGGTTGTCCGGAGCCGGAGCCGTCTTGCCCGCCGAAAGCGATGTGAACCGGGGCGGAATCATCGTCGTTGCTCGCCAGCGAAAGTTTAGCGCTCTTGAGGTTGCCCACCGAGGTGAAAAGACGCACTTCTTCGAATCCCTGAACGGAATTGTCCTGGGCTTGATTCAAATACATGTCGCTGGGGGTGAACAGTGAATCGAGTTGCCGGTCATCGCGGAGACCGATGGTGTTGCGCCACAACGCTTCTTCGGAGACCCAGGCGAAATTGACCGGCCGGGTTTCTTCGCCGGCCGGGTCGGCGTGGGTGCGCGGCGATGATTTGGAGTGGTCGCCGTCCGGAAACGTCAGCACCGAACGTTCTTCTTGATTGGCGTGCGCGGCGTCGCCCGCTTCGCGGTAGTGATTGACCGCGCGTTTCATGCGATGACGCGGCACGCTGTTGAGTCCGCCTTTCAGCACATAAGCATCCAAGCCTTGTTGCAAAAGCAGGAAAGCGGCGGCGGTACTGAAGTTACCGGTGTTGGAATACACCACATAGGATTGACGGGGATCGAAGCGGTTGGCCTTGAGGCGCAGCACCGGCATGGGCATGTTGAGGCTGCCGATCAAACCGTCGGTTTCGAATTCCTCCGGCGAACGCACATCCACCAGCACCGTGGCGGGCCGGGTGGTGGCTTCGTCGAAGGGCATGTGGCGCAGCAGCGGGTTGGCCAGCAATTCGATGAAATCATCCTTGGATAGACGCAGCAGGGTGCCGTCCTCGATCATGGTGATGGAGGCGTTGCGGGTGGCGTCGGTAATGAGCGCTTCCTCGCCGAAGCCCTGTCCTTCGCAGAGTTCGGCCAGCTTGACGTCCCGCGCCCGCGGCGCCGGGCGGCGGGATACACTGCAGCGGCCTTTTTTAATGACGTAATAACAATCGGCGTTGCCGTCCTGATGAATGATGAGCTGGCCGGCTTGCACAGGGATTTCCTCCATGCGGCGCACCAAGACGTCGATATCGGCGCGCGGCATGTGGCGGAACAGCGGAGATTGCAGCCACTTGGTTTTCCAGATGTCCTGGTCGTCAGCGGCGGCATGTTCCGGAGCGGCGTGGGCCAATATGTCGGCGACGTCGGCGTTGATCAGCAAGAGCCGGACGGTGGTCAGGGCGCGGGCGGTGACGGTGCGCGGCAAGTGATGCGCCAGCGGGTAACGGGCGGTTTCCGTGTCGGCGCGGATCCGCTCGTCGGCGGAGAGCGGTGAGGTCAACACGACGTCGCCTTCCAGTAAATACAGCGTGGTGCGCGTTGCGTCGCCGCGCTCGAACAGCGTGTGCCCGGCGGGGAGAATATGTTCTTTGGCATGCCGCAAAAGTTGTTCGAGAGCGGGTCGGTTCAGACTGTTGAGCGGGACCAGGTCTTTGAGTAACGTGCCGTCGATTTGTTTGCGTGCTGTGGTCATGATGACTGTAACTGCCTTGAAGAAGGGCTGGCTGTCGCCGTATTGGCAAGGCCGCGCCCGGGGCCATGCCTCTGTTTCGGAAAGAGTAGGGCGGAACGTAAGGTCCGAGTGTGACCGTCTTCACAGGAAAAGCGCCAAGGAGGCCGCGAACTGGAGAAATTCTCCTTGTTCGAGACGGCCGCGCCGCGTTTGACCGCTGGAATGGCGGCAGTGGAATGAGTAGATTCCCAGTAAGAATTGCCTGTCGCGGTCCTGAGAATTCCAGGAGGAAATGATTCCGAGCTTCTCTAAAGCATGTCTTATTCGAAAATACCCCGCAGCTTACTGCGGGGACCTTGCGATGGGGTTTCCAAAGGGAAGCGGCGCAGCGTTCCCTTTTTATCGTCTGGGCGGATCCGTGCCTCGCGGGCGATCTAACTTGACTCATGTTGAACCGCCAAGGCGCCAAGAACGCCAAGAAAAACCTCTTCAACCCAAAAAAATCCTTGGCGCGCTTGCCGCCTCGGCAGTTAAGATTTTTTTCAGCATATCCCTAATTATTTATTCAGGTGGTTGTGATGGATGCGGCAGGTGAGGGAAAGCGGGGTAATGGCGGGGTGGGCCTCCGAATCGCACTGTTATCCGACACCCACGGTGACTTGGATCCGCGAGTGGCGGCGGTGGTGGCGGGTTGCGATTATGCGCTGCACGCGGGCGATGTCGGCGCCGCAGCGGTGTTGCACGCCTTGCAGCCTCGCCGGCGGGTGATTGCGGTACGGGGCAATAACGATACACCGGCGAATTGGCCGGCGGACGAGGCCTTGCTGCTCGCGGCGCTGCCGGAGGAGGCGGTGCTGGAGTTGCCGGGCGGACGGGTGGCGGTGATCCATGGTCATCAGGCGGGTGAACCCGCCCGCCGCCATGATTATTTACGCGCTCGTTTTCCCGAGGCGCGGCTGGTGCTGTACGGTCACAGCCATCGTCGATTGATGGATCAAAGCCGGACACCGTGGGTCGTCAATCCCGGCGCGGCGGGCAGGTCCCGCACGTACGGCGGTCCTTCCTTGGTGATTCTGGCAGCGGAGGCGGAGAACTGGCGGGTGGAGGAGCTGTGTTTTACCGGATTGCCGCCCCGGGTTTGACGTGGATGCTGAAAGAATCGTTTAACCACCAAAACGCCAAGGACGCCAAGAAAAAATATCTTAAACAATCTCTGATTTATTAGTTTCGCGCAGTGCAACTGTACCGCCCTTTTCCAATCACGTTAATGATTGGAAAGGGCAAAAAACGAAATCACATTTTCAGAGTTTTCTCAAAAAGTAAGAAACACCTTAGCGCTTCAATTAGTAGCTCGGTAGCGCGGGTTGTCCGCGTCAACGGTTTTTGGTTGGAGCGGCCCGTCGTTCGCAGGCGGCCACGACTGCTTCGGCTGGCGGTGTCGTTACAACATCATTGAGTAAAGTGAGTTTCACTTGGCTGCGCCCGGCTTGTTTGGCTTGATAAAGCGCTTGATCGGCTTGCAAGGCGATGTCTTGCCAACTCGCGCAACGGGCGGGTTCCCCCTGTAAATAGCCGATACCTCCGCTCATGGTGACGTAACGATGGGGATTGGTTTCGTGCGGGATACACAAGTCGGCGAGCCCGATCACCAGACGTTCGGCCATCAACCGCGCGCCTTCGGCGGTGGTTTCCGGCAGCAACAGCAACAATTCCTCGCCGCCGTAACGGTAGAGACGGTCGGCGGTGCGAATGCGGCTCTGAATAAAACGGCAGATGCTGATCAGGGCCTGGTCGCCGGCGGGATGGCCATAATGGTCGTTATATTTTTTGAAGAAATCGATATCGAACAAGGCCACGGAATAGGGCCGTTTGTAGCGTTGCGCGGTAGCGTGGGTGTGTTCGAGATCCGCTTCCATGGCGCGCCGGTTGCCGATGCCGAGCAAGCCGTCCTCCAGCGACAAAGCCCGTAGTTTCTCGTTGGCTTTCTCCAATTCCTGAGTGCGTTCGTTGACCAGTTTTTCGATGAGTTCGCGGTGTTGCTCGATCAAGACCAGATGCGCCCGCATCATGTCGGACTGAGTGATCAGACCGCACAGTTGATCCTGATCGTCCACTACCGGCAGATGGCGGATACCGCGCGCCCGCGCGATCACCAGAGCCTCGAACAGGCTGGCCGATTCCTTGATCACGATAGGCGGATAAGACATGCATTGCGCGGCGCGCATGTCCACGTGGACGGTTTTCTGGGCGAAGATTTCCGAGAGGATCCGCACCATGTCGCGTTCGGTGATGATGCCGACCGGGCTGTTGTTTTCGGCCACCACCATGCAGGAATAGCGGTTGTCGCGCATTTTATGGATCACGTCTATCATCAGCGTATCCGGCCCGACGCAAACGATGTTTTTATTCATTACCGAGGTGATCAAACTTTGCTCACTGCTGGGGGTAGTCATGGTCAGCGCCGTTTCAGGTGTCCGGGGAGGTTATCGGTAGCAACTGTGAGGATTTGATAGCGGAGGCGTTTTTTATGGTACGGCCACCCGCGCCGTCAAGGCCGCGCTTAGATTTAGCCTCTCTCTCAGCGCAGCAGGCGCGCCCACCAGGGGCGGTTGCGCCGATGGAGGCGGCGGGCCAGTTTGCCGAGCTGGAGGCCGGTGCGTTCCTCCAGGCGGAGCAGCGGCGGCGGCAGAGCGTGGCTGCCGGGATTGGACAAGGCGTGGCGGGCGCTCAAGGTGATGACATTGGTGGTGCCTTCGGACGGGAGCTGCAAAGGGGGTGCGCCGAAACACCGTTGCAGATTGGCGAGAGTGTGTTTGTAGCGGGCGCGTTCCCGGCCCCAGAGATTGGCGACCAGCAGGCCTTGCGGAGCGAGGCGTTGCCGGCAGGCCTCGAGAAAAGCCGGCTCGTCCATGCCCGTCGCCATGCCCCGTTCATCGTAGGCATCGAGCAGAATCAGGTCAAAGGGCTCGCCGGCCGCGGTTTGGATGAATTGCCCGGCGTCTGCGATATGGACGTGCAGGCGCGCGACATCCGGAAGTTGAAAATAACCGTAGGCCAGCTTGGCCACCGCGGCCCGGTGTTCCACCGCGTGCACTTCGCATTCGGGAAAGTGACGGAGCAGAAACTTGGCCAGTGAACCGCCCCCTAAACCGATGAGCAGAACCCGCGCCGGCGCGGGTTGAAACCGCAAGCAGCTCATCATGGCGCAGGTGTAGGCGAGCGCCAGGTGGTCGGGATGGTGATGGACCATAGCGCTTTGGCGGATGAAGTTGCCGAAATGCAGACTGCGGGTCATGATGTCGTCGACGATTTCAAGAGTGCCATGTTCGTCGCGCGAGCGGTGGATCAAGGTGCCATGGTATTTACGCATGGCCGGGTCATGGGTGGCGCATGAAGGTTAACGCGGCGGGTGGGACGGGTTCAGGCCGCGTCGTCATCGTCGCCGGCGATCTCTTGCATGCGCAGTTGGTTGGCCTTGGCGAAAGCCAGCACGTATTCGTAGGCGGCCGGGTTTTCCTGACGCAGCAGCAGATCCACCACCAGGCACTTGCGGCCATTGATAATTTTGGGCTGCACGCCGTGCGCGTAACGCAGGCGGTGATCGGGGCCGAAGGTGGCCAGGGTGGCGGAGATACGTTCTATCCAGTCGCTGGGCCGGAACTGGCTGCCGTCTTCGCGGATACCTTCGATGATGAGTTTTTGAGTGGCTCGATTCATGTAACTGCTAATAATTCCGGATTTTTTGGCGTGGTGAGAGCGACTTCAGGTAAAGGCGGTTGGGCCGGCGCCGAGGCAATAATAGTAGCCTAATGACCTGCTATTTTTGCACAAAATCACGGTGACTTGGACCGTACACCGCAAAAAGAATTTTTTCACGGTCCGCCGCAACCCGGGCGACTCGGTCTTGGCGGGCCGCGCAACGCCGTTAGCGTGGCCCGGACCGGCGTTGACCTTGCCGGCGCTTAGGAGTATTCCTGTCGCCCTGGCTAGGCGAGGTCGGCCTGTCTCGGGGCGGGTGTCCCGCGTTGGCGGCGATCTAAAGTTGTGATCGCTTTGGGCGACAAATAGGGCAGGGAATCAATAATCAAGGCGGCTTGGACGAAGCATGGCTGAGCAACAAGAGAGTCCTCTCCACGGCGGCAACGCCTCCTTTCTCGAAGAGCTGTATCAGCGTTTTTTGCAACGGCCGGACTCAGTGAGCGAGGGGTGGCGGCGCTATTTCGAGCAGTGGTCTCGCGGTGCGCAAGAGGTGGATCATGCGGCGTTCCAGGCGGCGCTGGCCGCCGAGCTGCGGCAAGGCCGGGCGCGCGCCGCTGCGCCGCCGGCCAGCGACGCCGGGATGGCGGCCAAACAAATCGCGGTCTTGCAACTCATCAACGCCTACCGTTTCCGCGGCCATCAACAGGCGCGGCTCGATCCCTTGGGACTGCAGGAACAATCGCCCATCGCCGAACTCGACCCCGCCTTTCACGGCCTCACCGACGCCGACCTCGATACGGTCTTCAGCACCGGTTCCCTGGCCGAACCGCCGCAGGCGAGCTTGCGCGACATCCTGGTGACCTTGCGTGAAGTCTATTGCGGACGGGTCGGCGCGGAATACATGCACATTACCGACACCGGGCAAAAGCGCTGGATCCAGCGTTATCTGGAAGGCGCGCGGACCACGCCGCCGTTTTCACCGGAATTCCGCCGCCAGATATTGGAACGGTTGATCGCCGCCGAGGGTTTGGAGCAATACCTGCACACCAAATACGTCGGGCAAAAACGTTTTTCCCTGGAAGGCGGCGAAAGCCTGATTCCGTTGTTGGACGAATTGATCCGCCGCGGCGGCACGCGCCAGGTGCAGGAGATCGTATTGGGCATGGCCCACCGCGGCCGGCTGAATGTCTTGGTCAACGTATTGGGTAAGGCGCCCAAGCATCTCTTCAAGGAATTCGAAGGCAAGATGGAATTGAGCGGCACCGGCGGCGGCGACGTCAAATATCACCAGGGTTTTTCGTCGGACATCCAAACCCCCGGCGGGCCGGTGCATCTGGCGCTGGGTTTCAATCCGTCGCATCTCGAGATCATCAATCCGGTGGTGGAGGGCTCGGTGCGCGCCCGCCAGGATCGGCGCGGCGACGACGAAGGCAAACAAGTGTTGCCGGTGGTGATTCACGGCGACGCGGCTTTCGCCGGGCAGGGCGTGGTGATGGAAACCTTCAATATGTCGCAGGCCCGCGGCTTCAAGACCCACGGCACGGTGCACATCGTCATCAACAATCAGATCGGCTTCACCACCAGCAATCCGCTCGACGCCCGTTCGACGTTTTATTGCACCGAGGTTGCCCGCATGGTGCAGGCGCCGATTTTCCACGTCAACGGCGACGATCCCGAAGCGGTGGTGTGGGTTACCCAGCTCGCGCTGGATTTCCGCATGGAGTTCAAGAGCGACGTAGTGATCGACTTGGTGTGTTATCGCCGCCACGGCCACAGCGAAGCCGACGAACCCGCGGTCACTCAGCCGCAGATGTATCAGGCCATTCGCAAACATCCGCGCGCTACCCGCCTCTACGCCGACCGTTTGATCGCCGATAAAGTCATCGCGGCGGACGAGGCCGATGCCATGGTCAAGCGTTATCACGCCGCTCTGGACGAAGGCGTGACCGTGGCGCGCAATATCTTGGTGGACGCCGACGGCAAATACGCGCGGGGTTGGGCGCCTTACGTGGGCGGGGTGTGGACTGAAGCGGTGGACACCGGGATGTCCGCCGAACTGATCCGCGATTTTACCGCGCGGCTCATCGCCATGCCCGCGGGTTTCGAGCTGCATCCACAAGTGTTGAAAATCCACGAGGCGCGCCGCGCCATGGCCGCCGGCGAGCAGCCGCTGGATTGGGGTTACGCCGAGACCCTGGCCTACGCCGGTCTGCTGCATGACGGATATCCCGTGCGTTTATCGGGACAGGACAGCGGCC
>CAKKSB010000070.1 GCA_919903055.1 Gammaproteobacteria bacterium
GCGTTGTTATACATGGCGGATGTTGCTGACTGATTAGGCCGTGCGCAACGCGGCGCGCTGCTGTTTCAAAATGCGCCGCTCTTCGAACTTCAGCACCAAGGCCGGCGTCAGCAGAAAATCCAAAGTGAGCGCGCCGAGGATGGTGATCGCCGACAGCAGACCCACCACCGAATTGACTTGGAAGGTGGAAAAAGACAGCACCATGAAACCGGCGAACAACACCGTCGACATCACCACGATGCCCCAGCCCGAGGTGCTCAAGGCGAAGCGCATGGCGTCTTCCGGCGCGAGGCCGCGTTCGCGGCGGGCGTAGAGGAAAGTGGAGATCAAGTGGATGGTGTCGTCCACCACTACACCAAGAGTCATGGCGGTGATGATCGACGCGGCAAGTCCGATTTGGCCGACCAGCATCCCCCAGATACCAAAGGTCAACAGCGCCGGCAATACATTGGGCAGCAGACTGAGCAGACCCAGCTTCACCGAACGGAAAGCGAACATCAGCAGGATGGAAATCAGCACGATCGCCAGCGGCGTACCTTGCAGCATGCTGTGGATGTTGCGCTCGGCGATGTGACTGAACATGATCGACCAGCCCACGCCCGGCGCCTGCATGGCGGCCGGCAGATGGGTGCTTTGCCATTGCCGCGCGCGCTCCTCGAGAGCCAGCAACTGATTGTTGGTCACGTCGCCCACCAGCACCGTCATGCGAGTGGCGGACTTGTCGACGTTGATTTGATTGTTGAGATCGAGGCCGTAGGGCAAGGACAATTCGTACAGCAGCAGATATTGCGCCGCCAGTTCGCGTTGTTCGGGAAGGCGGTAAGCGGCGGGATCGTCGCCGTGCATGTTCTTGTTGAGGCGTTTCATCACGTCGCTGAAGGCATCGACATGTTTCACTTCGGGCTGGGCGCGGTACCAAATCGCGAACATGTCTAAATAGCGCAGAAAATCCGGCTCACTGATGCCGCCCGCCTCGCCGGCCGGCAACGAATATTCGATGAGCGAAATGCCAGTGAGATTGCGGGTGGTGAAATCGGTGGCCTGCCGTACTTCGATGCTCTCGTCGAAATATTTCACGAACTGGTCGTCCAGTTGGTTGCGCGGCACGAAGGCGACGATCACCAGCGACACCACCGTCACGCCCCACAGCAAGGGCCGGCGCCGGCTCACCACGAAATCGGCGACGCGGACCATGAACAAATCCTTGCGCGACACCGCGGCCGGTTTGACCCGCAGCGGCCACAGCGCCAGCAGCGCCGGGAGAAACACCAAGGTCATCAACAAGGCCACCACCACGCCCACCGCGGTGATATTGCCGAGGTCGCGGAACGGCGGCGCGTCGCTGAAATTCATGCTGAGAAAGCCGACCGCGGTGGTAACCGAGGTGAGCACCACGGCCTTGGCGTTGACCCGCAAGGCTTCATCCAGCGCGGCGTAATGACTCTTACCCTCGTGGCGCATGAGATGGAGAATGTGGGTCAGCATGTGCGCGCAGTCGGCCACCACCACCGTCAAAATGATGATCGGCGCCGAGCCGGAGGCCGGCGACAATTTAATTCCCAGCCAGCCGGCGATGCCCATCGCCACTAAAATAGAACAGGCCAATATGACCACGGTGATTACCGTGGCCGACCAGGAGCGCATCAAGCCCCACAACACTACAATGATGAGGGCGAACATGATGGGAATCAGCGTCGCCATGTCGCGCTCGGAGGCTTCGGGAAAGGCGTTGTTCATCATCACCACGCCGGTGACGTGGATGTCGAGCTGCGGATAGGCGGCCTTGATCTCCGCCGCCAGCGCGCGCGCGGCGTCGGCCACTTCGCGGTTTTCCTGATCGGGATGAAGGCGCGGCAGATTCACCGTCACATTGATCCCGGTGACTTTGCCGTCGGGTGAAATCAATCGACGCGCCAGCGCCGGTTCCTGCAAGGCGATGTCGCGCACCGCCCGCCGCTCGGTCTCGTTGATGGCCGCCGGGTCCGGCACCAGATCGCGCACGACCAAGGTGTCGCCGTCGGCATAGGAATATTGAAAGTTGGTGAGCGAATCCACGCGCTGGCCGTAGGGCAGCTTCCAAGCTTTGGCGGTGAGCGTCTTCACCGCGCCCAAGGTGTCGGCGCTGAAGACCTGGCCGTCGCGCGGGGCGAGCACGAACAGGACATTGTCGCTGCGGACATACGTTTCTTGCAGGGCTTCGGCGGCGGCCAGGTGCGGATCGTCGGGATTGAAGTAGATCCGGTAATCGGCGGTCTGTTGCAGCCGGGCCAGACCCGCGGCGGCCACCACCACCAAGAGTAGCGTAGCGGCGATAACGCGCCGGGGGTGGTTGATAATCCATAACATCAGTTTCATGGCGGCTCTCGCGTTCCTGGTTGGGTGTGCTCACTTTGCCAGCACGGACCGGGGGAATCTGTGAAGTTGTGCCTCGGCCGGTGTGCGAAATTACCGCTATCCGGCCCCCGGAAAAATTATCCGGCGGCGGGTAGGCCGGGCCTACCAAAATAGTGGGGAGAGCTACAGGAACCTACGGCCATAGGCGCGCCAGTTTCCTCGCCCGCCCGCGGGAGAGGGTGGCCCGCAGGACCGGGATGAAGAGACACGCTTCCAACCATGCAGCAGGGGCACGGCAATTCCGGCCTCTCCCTCTCACCTGCAATGCAAGCAAACCATGGGCGGACCAAAACCGAATGATCGCGGATCCGCGCGCCCGCGCATCACACACGCATGCCGAAACCCCACGGCGATTCGGTTACAATACGCGGCAATCCAAGCTGGCGGCCGCCCCGTGAAGGAACGCCGTTTTGCGCCACGGCAGCAACCATCGGAGAGTCCCCGCCATGACCGATCAATACCGCATCGAAAAAGACAGCCTCGGCCAATTTCAGGTACCGGCCGACGCCTGGTACGGCATACAAACCGCGCGCGCGGTGATCAACTTTCCCATCAGCGGCCGCGGGCCGGACCGTGATTTCGTACTGGCCCACGTGCGCATCAAACGCGCGGCGGCGGTGGCCAATCGCGAAGCCGCCTGGCTCGACGATAAACTCTGCGACGCCATCGTCGCGGCCTGCGACAAAATTCTCGGCGGCGAATATCTCGATCAATTCGTGGTGGACCGTTTTCAGGCGGGCGCCGGCACCTCGCACAATATGAACAGCAACGAGGTCATCGCCAATCTCGCCAACGTAGCCTTGAGCGGCGAGAAAGGCGTCTACCGGCCAGTGCATCCCAACGATCACGTCAACATGGGCCAGAGCACCAACGACACCATCCCCACCGCCATCCGCCTCGCCGCGCTGGCCAAGCTGCCGAGACTGATCGCGGCCGTCAAGCGCATGGCCGACGAATACGCGCGCATCGGCGCCGAGGAAGTCGATACGGTAAAAAGCGGCCGCACCCATTTGCAGGACGCCGTGCCCACCACCCTCGGCCGCGAATTCAGCGCCTATGCCTGGACCCTGCGCCGCTGCGCGCAACGCCTGGAAGAGACCCGCGGCGCCTTATGCGAAATCGGCCTCGGCGGCAGCGCGGCCGGCACCGGCCTCAACACCTCGCCGAATTACCCGGTGAACGCCGCCGTCGAGTTGGCGTGGCTGACCGGCGAACCCATCCACCCCGCCACCGATCTCGCCGCGCAGATGCAGTCCACCGCCGACATCCAGCGCCTCTCCTCCGCCATCCGCGACCTCGCCCTGGAAGTAACGCGTATCAGCAACGACCTGCGCCTGCTCGCCTCCGGCCCGCGCACCGGCCTCGGCGAAATCCAATTGCCGCCGGTGCAACCCGGTTCCAGCATCATGCCCGGCAAGGTCAACCCGGTGATGTTCGAAATGCTCAACCAAGTGTGTTTCCAAGTGCTGGGCCAGGACGCCGCCATCGCTTACATGACCCAGGCCGGCCAGCTGGAATTGAACGTGATGATGCCGGCGATGGGTTCCGCGCTGTTCGACGCCATGGACTGGCTGACCAACGGCCTCAACGCCGCCACCGAATTCAATCTCCAATGCCTCAAGGTCGATCGCGAACGCTGCAAGGAATTCCTTCACATCAGCTGCGGCCTCGCCACCCTGCTCAACGGCCAGATCGGCTACGCCGCCGCCGCGGAAATCGCCAAAGAATCGGAAAAGAGCGGAAAGCCGGTGCGCGACATCGTCGCCGCGCGCGGACTGATGGCAGTCGACGCGTTTGATGAGCTGGTGTTGAAGGCGGCGCGGGATGGGGTGGTTTAATGAAATGTTCTTGCCGTACTCTACGGCGCATAATTAATCAATAAATGTAGGGTGGGTCAGCCGTGCAACGGCGTAACCCACCAAGCCGTCGCGCAGCGACTCATTATGGAATTCATACAAACGCCGGACGGTGCGAACTTCAAGAATTACGCTGGTACGATCCGTAACAAACCTTAAGGAGATGCCTAAAAATGGAAGCCGCTACTTTCTATTGGACCGTGGTTGCGGGTATCACCGGCGCCGTCTGGATACTGGTACAACTTTTCAGAGACCGCGTGGCGCAATCCATAGCACGCACCGACGCGTCCGTCAGGCATCTGATCGCGATTGATCAAATCGTGATCGACAACCCCGACATTCAGCGTTATCTCTCTCTGACCGCCCACTATCGTGAGGACTTTTTCCGCAAACCGGAACGCCTGGAAGAAGATCTCTTTTACAAGGCCAAAACCCTGGTGTATATGCAGATCAACACCTTCGATGAAGTGATTTCGTTGTCATCGCAAAAAACCGGTTTAAACTCCTTATTCGGATATACCTCATTGATAGAATTGTCCGACTGGGAAAATTATATGCTGGTAAAAATCCGGCATCCGCTATACCGCTCGATCTTGAATAACGAACACGACATTTTCGGCGATGCGTTACGCACCTTCTGGCAGAAGCACAGACAGCGGATAGAATCAGCCGGCGCCGATCCCTTCGTCTGGTGAAGCATCGGCCGGTAAGCCAAATGCCTTGCGGAAAATCAGAGGTTTCTCAACAAAGACTAAACTTTCATTGTCGTGCGTGGCTATCCTGACGCCGTCCGTCATATTGTCATTGAAGAAGTATCTTGTATTCGTAAGCGTCGAAGATTAATTCCAGACGTTGGATTTTTCCTTCGCTTATTAGACTCCATTGCACCACCGTTGCCGTACGTTTTTCGGATATCTGCGAAGTCACGGATAAGATATGACAGAATTCGTCGCCGTCGCGGAAAGTCTTACGCAGATCGAAGCGATGGACTATCGGCGTGGCCAGCTCTATATAGGCCATGAATTTATCAGCGGATGAAAAATGATTGATCGGTGAGAGATACTCGAAACCTTCATTGGCGAGATAGGAACGGGCGCGGCCATAGTCGCGTTTCGCCATCGCGTCCAAATACGCGTCAATAATAGTTACTGCTTGCAGAGACTCCATAAAATTGAAGGCTCTTCGCTGGGGAGTGAAGGTGAGAATAACGCGGCAATCCGGTGGTCCGCAAATTTATGGTCGAGATTTATTTTTATAGGACTGCTTAGCGGCGGGCGGATTACGGCCTTGGCCGCATCCGCCTTGCCTGTCATACAATATTATTTAGATTGTGTAGCCAGGAGAGTTGGTCTCTTTGGTTTTCTCGCCATCCTTGAGCGCTTTGGTTTGATACCCTTTATCGTGACCGGGATTTTCACCCGCGGCGGCTTTTATTTCATAACCCAGCGTACCGCACCGGTTCTTGTCCGACGTGCCGCAAGTCTTACGATTCAACATGGCATAGACCGGATCCCAACCCACCATGGCGGTGAGTAAAAGATAGAAAGATACCAGCGTCGTGAACCATTGCCAGGTAGGAGGCTCAATAGTTTCTATTATGACGAAAATAGGTACTAACAATAAAAAACCGAACAGCAACCGTAAACCTCGATCGATAGCACCCATATTTTCCTGAACCGCGAGTTTTTCTCTTAAATATCTCATGTTTTAACTCCTATATTATGGCGCGTTCTACCCGCTAAAACGTCACGCGAGATCATTGCTTGTTTCGCGCGTTGTGTGACATCTCTCATAAAGCAAGATGCACGCCGAGTTACACGCAGCGAGTATGAGTCAAAACCTAGACATTAATTAAAGTCATGTTTTTAAGCACCTGCGATAAAAAATATTGATTTTAGCGTTTAACTGAAAACTTAATTTAGATTCCGAAAAGGTATTGCATCATCAAAACTTTAAATGTCCGTGTAAAAATTACAAACGATGAGCTGAAAAACACGGGTCGTGACAACACGGCAAGTTGGGCAATAAATCAATCTCGTAGATCAATTTCATTAACGCGCGTTACACATCCCGCGATGATTATTCGACCCCGCCCGGAAACCGATCTAAACTTCCCGCTTGCCCTCTCATTCATGGCGAGGTACCCCCCATGTCATCTATCACGCTAGACTCCGACGCCGCGGCGGAAAAAATGTCGCGGCCTCGTTCCAAGATCGCCTGGGCCGGTTTAAGTTTGGCTTTACTGGCGGCGGTGACCGCTTTGAGTTCAGGTTTGGGACATCGCTGGGGATGGTGGGATTTCGGCGGCGGCTTCGCTCTATTGAAGTGGGCGTTCTTCGGCGGCCTCGCGGCCTGCACGGTATCCGCGATCGGTGCGATAGCGGCGCGTCCCGCCGCGCGGCGGCGCGGGCTCGGGATCGCCTTGAGTGGATTGGTGATCGGCGCGGCGGTGGCATGGCTACCGTGGCAGGCCGTGCAACAGATCAAAGCGTTGCCGCCCATCCACGACATCACCACCGACCCGGCGGATCCGCCGTCCTTCTCCGCCGTTCTGCCTTTACGCGGTGATCACGCCAATTCAACCGATTATGCAGGGCCGGCCATTGCCGTACTGCAACAACAGGCCTACCCCGACATCCAGCCGATCGATGCCGCCGTCACCCCTCAAGGTGCTTTCGACATCGCGCTGGACATCGTCAAGGATTTGGGCTGGCAACTCGTGGCTAGCCAAGCGGACCAAGGACACATCGAGGCGACGGCTACCACGCTCTGGTTCGGCTTCAAGGACGACGTGGTGATACGTATCGCGCCGCGTGGCCAAATGACGCGTATCGACGTGCGCTCCGTGTCGCGCGTCGGCGGCAGCGATGCCGGCGCCAACGCCAAACGTATTCGCGAATTCATGCGCTTGTTCAATGAACGGCTGTGAGCCGAGTTCAGCTTCGTGCCCTGACAATACCGCCCGCTAATCGCATGCTCGGGTCAGTCTTGATTTTGCGAACCGCAGTCGTCCTTTTTAATGACTTGCTTGAGAACGCTCACATAACGCAAAGTGAAAAACACCATTAACGACAGCGCCACCGCTATCTCGTAATGATTTAAAGCCACCGCGGCGCCCAGGGCACCGGTACTCCAGATACTCGCGGCGGTCGCGGTGCCTTTAACACTGCCGCCCTCTTTCAATATAGCGCCGCCGCCGATAAAACCTATCCCGGTGATGAGCCCATAATAGGCGCGCGCCAAACCTTCCGCTTCGAACATATCCCGCGCGATCAACAAATAACTGCAACTGGCGATGGCCACCAACGGGAAAGTGCGCAGACCCGCGCTGCGCGACGTTTGCTCCCTGTCCCAAGCAATCGGCAAGGTTAATACATACGCTACGACCAGTTCCGTCAGATAAAGCGATTCCCAGCGCCATTCCATGCCTATCACATCCATAATCAGCTCTACCCTGAGCGTTTCCGCTTGACGATTACATATTAAAAATTTGGAATCAGAACGGCGAAATAAGGTAATACCGGACCCTCACGCAATCACCTTAATGCATCAGCCCGGCCTTTACCTAAGCCCAATGATCGCCGGCTGATTAATGGCTTTTGCCACCGCGGCGGCCACTACCTGATTTTTTGCCGCCGCCTTGTTCTTTATTCACGGTGGCCCAAGCCCGACGTTCCGCTTCCTTTCCGGAAACACCTGCTTCTTCGTAATGCTGTTCGATATGGCGGGCCTGCCTTTTCTGCTTGCCCGTGTATGCGCTTTTATCTCCTCGCGGCATGGTCGATCTCCTTAGGCTGTGCTCGTGATATTAGAGTGCGCGCAAGGCGCCGAGTTAATAATGCAGGCGGCGTGCCCACCTCCACGGCCACCACGCGCGTCGTCAAATCACCGCGTCCGGCCATACCTGCGGGAAATACAGTGCTAACCGGCATACCGGCAACCTGGTCGATGTGCATCACATACCCAACCGGCTTTACAAAAGAGGAGTGATATTTACAACATGCCGGAACGGCGGCGGTGCCTGGTCCGCTCCGCAACACACGCGCCATTTAGTTTTTGAGACACGGTAATGCGGCGTCATCCGCCTAACTACGACGGATCGGCGGAAGCCTATAAAACAGATATGAAGCTTAATAATGACTGGGCAGGCCATCCGGCGCCGGCCGAATGTAACGCCGCGCCAGGCCGATGCGTGGAATGGCGGACTTAACGGCTGTCCCGCAAATAGAGCCGGTCTTCTTTCTCCGCCACGCCCGCCGACCATTTTTCGCGCTGGGCGGCATGCCGCATGGCGCGTGAAATAGCTTCCTCACTGGGCTGGTTGTCGATTTTCAGTATTTGGCCGGCCCGCAACACATCGACGTCGGTGATTTGCGCGTGGTTGGCGCGGTAGATGAGCGGCCACCACCGCGGATTACCGTATACCTCGGGCTTGGCGGCGATACTCCACAAGGTATCGCCGCGCATCACGCGGTATTCCTTGGCGGCGGGCGGTGCCGGCGGGAGAATGGCGGTCTGCTCCGGCAACTCGGCCAGTACGGCGGAAAGACCATCGAAAGCGGCCTTGCCTTGCTGAGCTTCATAAACCGCGACGGCCTCGGCCAGAGCACGCCGCTGCTCGTCATTCATCCGCGGCTTTTCGTTCCTGGCCTGGTCCAACAACGGTGTGGCCTGTTCCAGCCACAGACGATTTTCCTGCTGCTCCCGCCGGCGCGCCTCACGGACGCGGCGCAAATCCTCCAGAGCCCGCTTCTTGGCGCGGGCCGCGGTGTTCATCGTCGCCTCTTCATCGCCGGCGGCCGCCGCCGCTTCCGCTTGCGTCACCCAATCACGGGCTTCTTGCGACAAAACCTTTTCCGCGGCGACTTCAACCAGCACCTGCTTGGCCTGGCTGATGGCCAGCGCCATATTGCGCGCGGCAATGGCTTCACGCCGAGCGGTCAGCGCATTGTCGCGGGCGCTTTTGTAATCGCGCGAAGACAGTCTTTTCTCCGCGCGCAGCAGACGCTGCTCTGCTTCGCTATACCGCTTGGGCACGAACGCGCCGGCATCGGCGTCCCGCGCCGCCTGCAAGGCCTGGCGGGCATCGCTCATTTCCTGCATGGGCGCGGTGGCGCAGCCGGCGAGGCCCAGCGTCAGCAGGAAGATCACCCACATGTAGGAGCGCGGCTTAATCATCACTTCACGTCTGCCATCCGGAGAAAGTCATGGGCCTGTGGCGCGGAAAAGGTATTGTAGTTCAGCAAAATTTTCCGTGAAGCTAACAAGTGCCCCCTGGGCTGTCAAGGCGACAGCCTATAGAATAGCGTCCTACCCGCAACCGGATTGTGCAGCGATGGCCGATATTCTCGTCTTGTATTACAGCCGCCACGGCAGCGTGGCCGCCATGGCCAGGCTCGTCGCGCGAGGCATCGAGGAAGTGCCCGGCATGCAGGCCCGTCTGCGCACCGTGCCGCCGGTATCCGCGGTCTGCGAAGCGGTGACGGACACCATTCCCAGCGAGGGTTCGCCCTACGTCAGCCTCGACGATTTGCGCGAATGCGCCGGGCTGCTGCTGGGCAGTCCCACCCGTTTCGGCAATATGGCCGCGCCGCTGAAATATTTTCTGGATACGACCGGCAGCCTGTGGCTGTCCGGCGTACTGGCCGGTAAACCCGCCGCGGTCTTCACCTCCACGTCCACCCAACACGGCGGCCAGGAGAGTACCTTGCTGTCGATGATGTTGCCTTTGCTCCATCACGGCATGCTGATCACCGGTCTGCCTTTTAGCGAAATTGATCTCACCACCACCACCAGCGGCGGTACGCCTTACGGCGCCAGCCACGTCGCCGGCAGTGACAGCAAGCTGCCGCTGACCGAAGAAGAGAAGCGCTTGTGTCGCGCTCTAGGCAAACGCGTGGCGGACATAGCATGGCGTTTGGCGGAAGGTTGAAACGTCGTGTGAGGCTGCTCGCCGGAAAAGTAAAATTCCATGTGTGAGTCGTCATGATACGTCTTCTCGTAGGGAGAGAAGGAAGGAGGACGGATGCCTGGAAAGTTATCACTCCTTCCCCCCTATCCCTCTCCCGTCAAGGGAGAGGGAATGTATGCGAGGGGTTAGCGGTTGACCGCTAAATCGCCCGACACCAAGACAGCACAAGCTTTTCTGCATTCATTCCAGAGATATTTTCTCGGCGTCCTTGGCGTTTTGGCGACTCATGATGTGTGTCAGTGCTTCCATCACGCGGCGCGATTAATATGGCGACGCGAAAACCCATCCGGCTGACTTAAGCCGGCGGCGCATCCAGCACGGATTTGACGAAGGGCACGGTGAGTTTGCGCTGCGCCGCCAGACTCGCGTGATCCAGCAACTCCAACAGTTCGAAGAGCGCATGCATCTCGCGGCGGCAACGGCGCAGTAGAAAAACCGCCACTTCGACCGGCATCTCCATTCCGCGCTGGCGGGCCTGTATCCGCAGCGCTTCGGCTTTGTCGTCATCGCTCAATTCGTGGAGCTGCAGCACTAGGCTCCAAGCCAGCCGCGAACGCAGATCGGGCAGGCTCAGCGGCAAGGAAGCGGGATTGCCGCGCGCCGCCATCAGCAAGTGGCCGCCCGCTTCACGCACGCGGTTGTACAAATGAAACAGCGCGGTCTCCCAAGCCGCGTCACCGGCGATGTGGTCGAGGTCGTCCAGCACCACCCACGACAATTGCTCCAAACCATCCAGCAAAGCCGGCGTGAAGTGCGCCGCTTCGGCGAAGGGCAGATACGCCACCGGTGCGGCGCGAGCGGCGATGACATGACAAGCGGCTTGCAGCAAATGAGTCTTGCCGGTACCCGCGCCGCCCCACAGATAGAGACACGGCTCGTCGCCAGCGGTAACGGCCTGCTGTACCAATGCCAGCGCCTGCCGGTTGGGACCGGAATGATAATTGGCGAAGGCCGCGCCGGCCCGCAAGCGGACACCGAGCGGTAATTGCGCGAACAAATTGGAATTTGCGGGACGGGACATCGGCGCTCCGTTCAAACTCCGTCGCCGCCGGCGTACACCCGGCTGGCCAGGTAACGCTCCTTGGCATAACGCAGTAACACCACCAGCACCGCCGCCGCCGGCAAGGCCAGCAGCACGCCGACGAAACCGAACAACTGTCCGCCCGCCATCACCGCGAAGATCACGGCCACCGGATGCAAGCCGATACGGTCACCGACCAGCAACGGCGTGAAGATAAAACTTTCCAACACTTGCCCCACGCCGAACACCAGCAATACCAGCAACACGGGAAACAGTTCTTGAAATTGCATCAGCGCCGCGACGCCCGCGAACAGCACACCCAGGATAAAACCCAGATACGGCACGAAGCTCACCAGGCCCGCGAAGAGGCCGATGAGCAGCGCCAAGTCCAATCCCACCAGCCATAAGCCTAAGGTATAGACGGCACCCAGCATCACCATTACGGCCAGTTGTCCGCGCAGAAAACCGCCGAGCACCGCATCACACTCCTTGACCAGCCGGGTGACGACCGGCAAATGACGGCGCGGAACCAACGCACCGATGCGTCCGATCATCACATCCCAATCGCGCAGCAGATAAAACGTCACCAGCGGGATCAGCACCACGGTCGCCAGCCAGGTCATGATCGCCAGACCGGAGCGGGTTACCGATCCCAATACATCGGCCGCCACCCCGCCCACTTGCTGCCAATGAGTCAGCAACGCCTGCTTGAGGCTCACCAAATCGAAACGCAGCTCGGCGAATCCCACCCGGCGTCGCAGCCAAGGCAAGGCCTCTCGCTCCAACCAGTCGAGATAGGCCGGTACGTTATCGATCAACACCTCCACTTGTTGTTGCAACAGCGGTACCAGCACCACCAAAGCCGACGCCAGCGCCGCCAGCATTATCGAGAACACCACTATCACCGCCGCGGTACGCGGCAGGCCTTTGGCTTCCAAACGATCCGCCAAAGGATCGCCAAGATACGCCAGGCCCGCGCCGACTAAGAACGGCGTGAGTACCGGCCCCAATAGATATAACAACACGGCGAAGACGATGATGGCCGCCAACAGCAACCATTTTTGGGTATCACTCAGCATTCCGTGATTCTCGTTTCATGAGTTAAACATGCAAATTCCGATGGCGCCTCGGCGGAGCCGGGACTACCAAAATGGGATCAATTCACCGCGATGCCCGTCGCGCGCGGTAAGCTCGCGCACCCCACGTCCACACATAATCGGCGCCGCTCAGTACCGTGGTGATCAACACCACGTAAACCAGTCCTTCCACGGTGCCCGCCAGCATGGGCAGCAAACCAAGCGAGGCCACCGCCGCGACCGCGAGCACGATTTGCGCCACGGTATTGAATTTGCTGATCCAGCTCGGCTCCATGTCGTAACGGCCCACCAGCCAGTGAAAAGCCAGCGCGCCGCTGAACAGCAACACATCGCGGGCCACCACCGTGACAACCAGCCATAACGGCAACACCTCCAGCCAGCCGAGCACCACATAGGTAGTAACCAGCAACAGTTTGTCCGCCAGCGGATCGAGAATGGAACCCAGCCGGCTGCGCCAGCCGAAACGTTTGGCGAGATAGCCGTCCACGCCGTCGGAAATGCCCGCGATTAAAAAGGTGAGCAGGGCTTCCGTATAGCGTTGCGTCAACAAGAACCACGCCACCGGTACGACCAGCACCATACGCAGTACGCTAATCGTATTGGGGATGTCCCGCAGGTTCACGGTATCAATCGATATTGCAGGGCATCGTCCGCCGCCGCTCCGGCCGCCACCGGCGTGAGTACCCGACCGAGAACCAGGGCTTGGGTCAAGCCCTGCAACTCACCACGCACCTGCACGCGATACACGACGCTGGCGCCTTCGACCCGTTCCACCGTGACGCCGCGTACCGGATCGAGACTGTCGAGATAACGCGACAGCCGGGCGTAATCCTGGATATTCGCCACATTGTCCACCATCAGGGTGGCGACGCTATTCACCCCCGGCTTCAACACCAAGGCATAACGTTGAGCCAGATTCTCCGCGACTTGATTGAGTCCGGCCGCCACTACATCCGCTATCGAACCTTCGCCCGCCTCCCAACTGGCGGTACTGCCGGCATGGCGCAGAGTCCATTGTCCGCGCCAGCGTTCCGGGCCGATCGCGTACACCCGGCCGAGCAACACCGCGTCGGCCGGATAACGCGCGGCGATCTGCATCAGCGGCTCGCTGAACTGCCCCCACACGCCGGCGATATTGACCGCGTTTTGCTCCTCGCCGTCCAGCTTGGGTAAAATCACCGGCAACCCCCGGCGTTGCGCACGGTCCTTCACCACGGTCTGGAGTTCAGGCTGGTTTTCACCGCCCACCAGGGTTCGCCCGCCGCCGTCTTCCAGCGCCAGCCACAATAAAATTTGGGGGCGGTTGCGATCCCACACCGGCAGTCCCGCATCGTAAATGCGTTGGTTGATGGTTTGTCGGTCAAAACTCACCTGGAGGGCTTGCCCGCTCTCCGCCGTGCGATAGCTATAACGCTGCATGGCTTGCGCGGATTGCTGCAACAAGGCTTTGAACTGGGGCTGGGCGGGCGCGGCCGCGCTGCCGGTTACTTTCACCAGCACTTCGGCCAGAGCGGCGCGGCTGGCCGCGGCGCGGGCGGCGGCGCTTTGATCGGCCACCGGCACCTCGGCCGCATAGAGGTCCGTCATCTCCACCGGCCATGCGGCACGCGACGGCAGCGCCAGCAGTCCGATAAAAATGCACACCATCGCAAATCGACTCATGACTCCATGATCCTTTGATCCTTCGCAAAGCGCCACGTCCGGCGAAATGATACACGCTTCTCCACCGCGCCGGGTACGCGACCGGGGACAAGGGCCGGCGCAACCGCTACAATACACGCAACATTTTCTGCGAACCGATACGGCGACCATCATCCCATGAGCACTACCCAGCCCCCCCAATCCGGCTTGAGCTACCGCGACGCCGGCGTGGACATCGACGCCGGCGACCGACTGGTCGATCGGATCAAACCCATCGCCGCCCGCACCCGCCGTCCCGGTGTGCTGGCCGGTCTCGGCGGTTTCGGCGCCTTGTTCGAGATCCCCGCCGGCTACCGCCAGCCGGTGCTGGTGTCCGGCACCGATGGCGTCGGTACCAAACTCAAGCTGGCGATGCAACTCGGCAAGCACGACAGCATCGGCATCGACCTCGTCGCGATGTGCGTCAACGACATCGTGGTACAAGGCGCCGAACCGCTGTTCTTCCTCGACTACTACGCCACCGGCCATTTGGACGTGGACGTCGCGGCGGCGGTGGTGGGCGGTATCGGCCGCGGCTGCGAGCTGGCCGGCGCCGCGCTGGTGGGCGGCGAGACCGCCGAAATGCCCGGCATGTATCACGGCGGCGACTACGACCTCGCCGGCTTCTGCGTGGGCGTGGTGGAAAAAGAACGCATTATCGACGGCAGCCGGGTCGCGGCGGGCGACGTGCTGATCGGTCTCGCCTCGTCCGGTCCGCATTCCAACGGCTATTCGCTGATCCGCAAGATCATCGAGGTGAGCGGCGCCGATCTCTCGCAAGAGTTCCACGGCCGAAGCCTGGGCGACACCTTGCTCGAACCGACCCGTATCTACGTCAAATCGCTGCTGGCCCTCTTGAACGACGTGCCGGTGCACGCCCTCGCCCACATCACCGGCGGCGGCATCACCGAGAATCTGCCGCGGGTGCTGCCCGAAGAGGTCCAAGCCTTCATCAATACCGCGAGCTGGCCGCGCCCGCCGGTGTTCGGCTGGCTGCAAAGCCGGGGCAAAGTCGCCGACGACGAGATGTACCGCACCTTCAATTGCGGCATCGGCATGATCGTCTGCGTGCCCGCCGCCGAGGCCGAACGGGCGCTGCGCCGCTTGCGCGAACTGGGCGAGACGGCCTGGCGCATCGGCGAGATCGCACCGCGCCACGGCGCCGCCCATCAGGTGACCCTCACCGCCTCATGAGTGACGCCGCACCGCGTTTGGCTATCGTCGTTCTCATCTCGGGCAACGGCAGTAACTTGCAAGCCATCATCGACGCGGTAGCGACTGCGGCGTTGCCGGTGGAGATCCGCGCCGTCATCAGCAATAAACCCGAGGCGCAGGGTTTGGAGCGCGCGCGCCGCGCGGGCATCGCGGCGCTGGTGGTGGATCACCGCCAGTATCCGGACCGCGCCACGTTCGATGCCGCGCTGCAAGCCACGATAGATCAGTATCAGCCGCAATTGGTGGTGCTCGCCGGGTTCATGCGCATCCTCACGCCGGAATTCGTCGCGCATTATCACGGCCGCCTGCTCAACGTGCATCCGTCGCTGCTGCCGGCTTTTCGCGGCCTCGATACCCATCGGCGCGCGCTGGAAGCGGGCGTACAGGAACACGGCGTCAGCATCCATTTCGTCACCGCCGAATTGGACGGCGGCCCGGTGGCGGCGCAAACCGCCGTCGCGGTTTTGCCCGGCGACGACGCGTTCAGTCTGGCCGCGCGCGTGCGGCAGGCCGAACACGCACTCTATCCGCGAGTGATCCGCTGGTTCGCCGAGGGACGGCTGACATTGCGCGCGAACCGGGCTATGCTCGACGATGAACCGGTGCGGTTATCACAGCAGACAACGAACGGGTAAAACGGTGACATCCCTACGCCAACCAGGATGGTTATTTTTAACGGGATTACTGCTGAGTTGGTGTGCGCTTGCCGGCGTGGCCGCCGAGGAATCGGCGCCTTTCCCCAATTTCAGCGCCGAATACGTGTTGAAGCGCAACGGCCTGCCCTTGGGCAACGCCACCCGCAGCCTGCGTTCCCTCGGCAACGGCCGCTATGTTTTCGAGTCCGTCACCTACGCCACCGGCATGATCGCCTGGCTGGTCAAGGACCGTATCGAAGAACGCAGCACGTGGACGTTCAGCAACGGCTTATTGCATCCGCTCGAGTACAAGTACGATCGTTACGGCGGTAAAAAAACCCGCCGTGTTAAATTGAACTTCGATTGGGAACACCGGGTAGTCACCAACAACATAGACGGCGATCCCTGGCGCATGGATATTCCGCCCGAGGCGCAAGACAAACTGCTCTATCAACTGGCGATCATGCAGGACTTGAAAAACGGCCGCAGCGACTTGCAATACAATATCGCCGACGGCGGCCGCTTGAAGAATTATAAGTTCGACATACTCGGCGAAGAAACGGTAACGACGCCGTTGGGCAGATTGAAAACCATTAAGCTCGAACGACTCGATGATAAACGCGACACCACGGTGTGGTGCGCGCCGTCACTCAATTATTTGCCGGTACGGCTCGAACAGCAGGAGTCGGACGGCAGCCGGCTGAGCATGGATATTCAATCGGTGAAAGGCCTGCCGGTCCGGTAACACCGCCGACGATCCCGCGGACTCACGCCTTGGGCAAAGTGACGCCGCGCTGGCCTTGATATTTCCCGCCGCGATCCTTGTACGAAGTCTCGCATACTTCATCGGACTCCAGAAACAACACCTGCGCCACGCCTTCGTTCGCGTAAATTTTCGCGGGCAGCGGCGTGGTGTTGGAAAACTCCAAGGTCACATGGCCTTCCCATTCCGGCTCCAGCGGCGTGACATTGACGATGATGCCGCAGCGGGCGTAAGTGGATTTGCCAAGGCAGATGGTCAGCACATTGCGCGGAATGCGGAAATATTCCACGGTGCGCGCCAGGGCGAACGAGTTGGGCGGTATGATGCAGACCGTGGACTTGA
Organism: Gammaproteobacteria bacterium; assembly: GCA_919903055.1. Taxonomy (GTDB): domain Bacteria; phylum Pseudomonadota; class Gammaproteobacteria; order DRLM01; family DRLM01; genus CAKKSB01. The sequence continues at coordinate 16,975 of CAKKSB010000070.1, forward strand.
TATCGACGAAACTGTTGGCGTCGAAATTTTTCGGATCGACGATGGCGGAATTGATATTGGTGAAAATCTTGAATTCGTCGGCACAGCGAATGTCGTAGCCGTAGCTGGAGGTGCCGTAGGAAATCAGACGTTCGCCGTTTCTCTCCCGCACTTGCCTGGGTTCGAAAGGCTCGATCATGCCCTGCTGTTCGGCCATGCGGCGGATCCAGTTATCTGACTTGATGCTCATGAATAAACCTTCGCTTAATATCCGTTATTTTTCCGAGGCGCCGGAATGGGTGCCGACGCCAGGCTGCATGGTCTCAAGTATTTTGAATGACGATATTCGGAAATTTGCCGCTGTAATCCCGCGCGCGCAAGGCCAGGGATGCCGCCACCCGCCGCGCGATGTCGCGATAGATGCGCGACACCGGACCGTCCGGGTCGGCCACCACGGTGGGTTTGCCGCCGTCGGCGTGTTCGCGAATGCGGATATCCAAGGGCAAGGCGCCGAGAAACGCCACGTCATATTGTTTGGCCATGCGTTCACCGCCGCCCTCGCCGAAGATATGTTCGGCGTGGCCGCATTGACTGCAAATATGGATGCTCATGTTTTCCACGATACCCAGCACCGGCACTTCGACTTTCTCGAACATCTTGAGGCCCTTGCGGGCGTCCAGCAGGGCGATGTCCTGCGGCGTGGTCACGATCACCGCGCCGCTGACCGGGATGCGCTGCGCCAGGGTGAGTTGGATATCGCCGGTGCCCGGCGGCAGGTCCACTACCAGATAATCCAACCCATGCCAGTTGGTCTCGCTCAGCAATTGGGTGAGCGCCTGGGTGACCATGGGACCGCGCCAAATCATCGGCGACTCTTCGTCGATCAGATAACCGATGGACATGGATTGTATGCCGTGGGCCGCGACCGGCTCCATGGATTTGCCGTCTTTGCTCTCGGGACGGCCGTCCGCGCCCAACATGCGCGGCTGGCTGGGGCCATAAATGTCGGCATCGAGTATACCCACCGTGGCGCCTTCCGCCGCTAAGGCCAAGGCCAGATTCACCGCCGTGGTCGACTTGCCCACCCCCCCCTTGCCCGAGGCCACGGCAATAATATTCTTCACTTCCTTAAGCGTCGCCACGCCACGCTGCACCGCGTGCGCCACCACTTCCCACGAAAGGCGGATGTCGGCATTGGCCACGCCTTCGATAGCTTCTACCTTGGCCTTGAGTTCGGTGGTCCATTGCGCCCGCGCGCCCGCAGCGGGGTAGCCCAATACCACGTCCACCGTTACACGATCACCCTCGACCACGATATTTTTGACCGCCTTGCAAGCAACCAAATCTTGCTTCATATAAGGATCGGTGAAACTTTTCAGCGCCATTTCCACTTGCAGGCGCGACACTTCAGCCATTGCCCGTAACTCCTTAATTTTAAATATTGCCTGTCAATCCGCTGAGCTGAATGATTGCAAAGCGGGATAGTGTACACCATGGCCGGGGGCAAAAAAGCCTTTGCCCCCCGCTACAGAAGTGCCCGCATAACGTGGCTTCTTACGGGTAATCACGAGCAATCCCCGTACTACTCACGCTTACATACCCTGACTAACATGTTGACACCAAGATGTGTAAACACTTGTTCCATATTGCCTCGCTATCCGCAGCGCGCTCAACACCGCCGCGGACATCATAGCGGTTGACTTTTGTTATACAAGTACGTTAAAAATAGCGCAGGTGGGGTACACACAACCGGGTTTAACCGGGGGATGAGGCTAATGTCTAATTATAAAAAAGCACTTACCGTAGGTGTGAGCTTTTATCTGTTATTGGGGGCCTCGGCCAGCCAAGCGGATTTCGCTCTCAATTGGGCCATTCGTGGCGATGCTTTCGGCGGTGGCAATCCCAATTATAATTGCAACCGTAGCGAAGGCGGCGGAGACGCATGCAGAATAATGTCCGCCCAAACTACGCTTAACGACCCTGACAAAACACCATTCTTGCAAGAACGCATTATGGGTCCTGACGGTCAAGCCTATTACCACGTGGTAGTCGGCCTACCTACTAGCGAGTTTGCCCAGGAAACTTTCATTCGTGCCGGTAGTACTGTAGTTTGGGGAACATTTGGTACCCGCGCAGTAGGCTCCTCCAGTGGAGGGACTATCACGTTTCAGGGTTTTGGCCCACCACCTCAAGTATTTGCCAACCAGAAGCCATTGGATCCCGATGAAAATATCTCCGGTAACTCCACCGCGAATCCCAAGCGAGTGGAAATGCGCCAAGTTCACAATGCCAGCAATGATCAAGGTCAATTCTTTCAGGAATTCTTAAAAGATAGTCTTGGCAATAAACCGCAAATCACACAATCTCTGGCTAGCACAGTGGCGAATGCGGAAATTCAAGCATTTTTTCAAACCGACATGCGCGGTCTGAATTACGATAACATGACCACCGCCGCACCGGTGATCAACACCATGACCCTGCCGGGTGGAGCGGGTAGTTTCAATATGGCGCTTGATGCCCAGGCCAGCCATGTTACTTCCGGCCAATATCGCTGGGTTCCGGGAACTGGCCCCGATCAAACATCCGGTACCTGGCAATACATCAGTGGCGGTTTCGACCCTTATCTTGAAAACTGGAAAGCCTTCCGCAGTCCAACTCAAAATCCAGTGGTTAAAATTCAATAACGATTCAATAATTCAGACAAAAGGGGCGGTTTCGCCCCTTTTGCTTTTTTAATCTCTAACTCCATGCGCTCCTGCCTATCAAGCCTCATTGCTTAAGCTATAATCCCCCTTTTTGTTGTTTGGGATAACGCGAAAGCCTATGGACGCCACACGCCGCACCATTCTCGTCACCAGCGCCCTGCCCTACGCCAACGGTCCCATCCATCTGGGCCATCTAGTCGAATACATTCAAACCGACATTTGGGTGCGCTTTCAAAAGATGCGGGGGCATGAATGCCACTACGTCTGCGCCGATGACGCCCACGGCACGCCGATCATGTTGCGCGCGCGGCAAGAAGACATTACGCCCGAAGTCTTGATCGCGCGCATCGGCGAGGAACACCGCGCCGATTTCGCCGGATTCGCCATCGCCTTCGACCATTACCACAGCACCCACTCGCCGGAGAATCGCGAACTGGCGACGTTGATTTATCAGCGTCTGCGTGAGGCCGGCCACATCAGCACGCGGACCATCACCCAGGCCTTCGATCCGGAAAAACAGATGTTTCTGCCTGACCGTTTCATCAAAGGCGAATGTCCGCGCTGCGGCGCGGCGGATCAATACGGCGACAGCTGCGAAGTCTGCGGCGCCACTTATTCGCCTTCGGATTTAAAAAACGCGGTCTCGGTCTTGTCCGGCGCGCGCCCCATCGAAAAAGAATCGCTGCATTATTTCTTCAAGCTCAACGATTTCACCGACATGCTGCGGGACTGGACCCGCGGCGGCCACCTCCAGCCCGAGGTCGCCAACAAACTCGACGAATGGTTCGAAGCCGGCTTGCAGGACTGGGACATCTCGCGCGACGCACCCTATTTCGGCTTCGAGATCCCCGGCGCCGAAGGCAAATATTTTTATGTGTGGCTGGACGCCCCCATCGGTTACATGGCCAGCTTCAAGGCCTATTGCGCGCGCAGCGGCCTGTCGTTCGACGCCTACTGGCAAAAGGACAGCGGCGCGGAACTCTATCATTTCATCGGCAAGGACATCGTCTACTTTCACGCCTTGTTCTGGCCGGCGATGCTGGAAGGCGCGGACTTCCGCACGCCCACCGCGATCTTCGCCCATGGCTTTCTCACGGTGAACGGCCAGAAGATGTCGAAATCCCGCGGCACCTTCATCAAGGCCCGCAGCTATCTCGACCATCTCAACCCGGAATATCTGCGTTACTACTTCGCCGCCAAATTGAGCGGCGGCGTCGATGACCTCGACCTCAACCTCGACGACTTCGCCCAACGCGTCAACGCCGATCTGGTAGGCAAGGTCGTCAACATCGCCAGCCGTTGCGCGGGCTTCATCAGCAAACGATTTGAAGGACGGTTGGCCGCCGAGTGTCCCGACCAAGTCTTGTATCAGGAATTCGTCAACGCCGGCGAATCCATCGCCGCCGGTTTTGAAAATCGCGACTACAGCCGCGCGGTGCGGGAAATCATGGCCCTCGCCGATCGCGCCAACCAATACATCGACGAGAAAAAGCCCTGGCAAATCGCCAAGGACCCCGAGCGCGAACAGGAACTGCACGCGGTGTGCAGCTTGGGCGTCAATTTATTCCGGGTGCTGATCACCTATTTGAAGCCGGTCCTGCCGCGCACCGCCGCGCTGGCCGAAAGTTTCCTGCAAGGCGGCGAACTGCGCTGGGACAGCCCGCGCACACCTTTGCTGGCGCACGCCATCGCGCCTTATCAGGCGCTGATGACCCGCGTCGAATCCACTCAGGTACACGCCATGCTCGACGCCTCCAAAGAAAATTTGCAAACCACGGCGCCGGCCGTCCCGGTAAGCGGCCCTTTGGCGCAAGACCCTATTCAAGCGCTCATCAGTTACGACGACTTCGCCAAGATCGACCTGCGTATCGCCCGCATCGTCGCCGCCGAGGCCGTGCCCGAGGCCGATAAATTATTGCGCCTGACGGTCGATCTCGGCGGCGAACGGCGCAACGTCTTCGCCGGCATCAAGTCCGCTTATTCCGCCGAGCAACTGATAGGCAAACTCACCGTAGTGGTGGCCAATCTCGCGCCGCGCAAAATGCGCTTCGGCGTCTCGGAAGGCATGGTGCTCGCCGCGGGTCCGGGCGGTAAAGAACTGTGGCTGCTCGAACCCCATGCCGGCGCCCAACCCGGCCTGCGTCTCAAATAAGCGCATGATGCCGAACTTCACCATGGGACACTTGGGCCCGCTCACTCGATAACACCGCCATGCTCACCGCGATCATCGCCTTCTCGCTATCGGTACTGCTCCTGGCGGCGGCGGTCCGCCGTGTTTCACGCTCCAAACCCCGGCCGACGGTGGACGACCTCGACGCCGTGCTGCCGCAGACCCAATGCACCCGCTGCAACTACCCCGGCTGCCGGCCCTACGCCGAGGCCCTGCTCCGCGGCGAGGCGGACATCGATCAATGCCCGCCGGGCGGCGAGGCCGGGGTCCGCGCCCTCGCCAAACTGCTGGGCGTGCCCGCCAAACCGCTCAATCCGGCGCATGGTCCCGCGAAACTGGAGCAAACCGTCGCCGTCATCGATGAACAGACCTGCATCGGCTGCACCTTGTGCATCCTCGCCTGTCCGGTGGACGCCATCCTCGGCGCGACCAAACAGATGCACACCGTCATCACCCAAGAATGCACCGGTTGCGAATTGTGCGTGGCGCCCTGTCCGGTCGATTGCATCCGCATGATCCCGTCGGCGCCGCCCGCCGCAAGCGCGGCCCGGCCACGGCTCATGCGGTATCGCCGCGCGCCAATCCGATTGAGTGAACAGACGGGCTTGGCGCGCCGCCGCCATCAAGCGCGTCTGCAACGCCTGGCACGCGAGAAACAGGAACGCGCC
>CAKKSB010000071.1 GCA_919903055.1 Gammaproteobacteria bacterium
CGCCGAGGCGCGGGCGGGGACGATATATCTATAAAGCGCGCGCACCTCGGCGGCGGCGGTGATCATCGCATGTGGAAACGCTTTTTTCGATTCTTAAAAATTCCGGTGCTGATCCTGGCCGTGGCTTTCGTCGGCTACGAATTGTGGGTCGCGGCCTGCGTGGCCTGGTGGGTCAAATACGATCCGCGGACCAGCGCTTTCATGGAAGACCGGCTCGAGATTTTACAAGAAAAAAACCCGCGGACCGAACTCCGACAACGCTGGGTGCCTTATTCGAAAATCTCGTCCTATCTCAAACGGGCGGTAATCGCCTCCGAAGACGCGACCTTTACCCGGCACGACGGCTTTGATTGGACGGCGCTGGAAAAAGCCTTGAATAAAAATTTGAAGAAAGGCCGCATCGTCGCCGGCGGTTCCACCCTCAGTCAGCAGCTCGCCAAAAATCTCTTCCTGTCCGGTCAACGCACCGTGTGGCGCAAGGCGCAGGAAGCTTATATCACCGTGCTGATCGAGTGGCTGATGGACAAGCGCCGTATCCTGGAAATTTATCTGAACATCATCGAATGGGGTGACGGCGTGTTCGGCGCCGAGGCCGCCGCGCGGCATTATTTCGGCGTCAGCGCCGCCGCCCTCGATCCCCAGCAGGCCGCCCGCCTGGCGGCGATGATTCCCAATCCCCGCTATTACGACCGCCGCCGGCAAACCGGTTATTTACAGTACCGCACAAGGGTCATCCTGGCCCGCATGCCGGGCGCGGTGATCCCGCGTTAAACCAACGCCGCTAGCGGCTTTGCCGGATCAATGCCTGATCGCGCTGACGCGCGGAGTCCAGCAAACTCGCCTCCATTCCCTTGGCGCGGCCCAGCGCCTGGGTTTGCTGAGTCCACATAGGCTCGGACGGTTTTTTCTCGGCCACGGGACTCGCCTGTTCGGCGGCGGACGGGTTGCCGCGCTGGGAACAGGCCGTGCAAACGGCCACGCTCAAGATCAGCATGCTCATTTTCATTCTATTCATGGTGCTTACTTCCGTTCCTATATCGCCATGCGCCTGGGACTCACCGAATCGCGCGACCCACTTCATGCCTTAGCTATCGGCTTCGCGGCGTGTCCCCTAAACCGGGCGCAGCAGGTACACTACGCGAACATCACCATCAGCGACCTCCGCGCCGTGAAGACGTCCAACTCCAACTTCGCCTTGCCCCTGCTGGGTGTGGTGCTCCTGATCGCGCTGGCCGCCACCCTGTTATTCGGCAAGGTTCGATCCGGCCCCGTACCCGGTCTCGAACAGGAAGGCTGGCGCGCCACTACGCCTTTCCAAATTCCGCGCCGCGCCCTCGCCGCGGCGGCCACCGCCAGCCATGTCTACGTCATCGGCGGCATGGACAACGAGGACCGCTACGTGGCTGCCGTGGAATACGCGGCGATACTCGCCGACGGCCGGCTGGGATCCTGGCACTTCACCGCGCCGCTGGGCGAGCCGCGTTTTTATCTCGCGGCGGCGGTGAGCAACGGTTATCTCTACGCCATCGGCGGCGCCAACGGCGAACGCGGCAAAGACAACATTCCCAGCGCCACGGTTGAACGGGCCCCTATCCTGGCCGACGGCAGTCTCGGCCCCTGGCAACGCGCGGCCTATCTCACTACACCACGCCGGGGTTTGCAGGCCGTGGCCCATGACAATCATCTTTACGCCATCGGCGGCTATAACGGCGCGTTTCTCAAATCCACGGAACATACCCGGATCGACGCCGAGGGCGAATTGACGGAATGGCAATTGGATGCGCAACAAGCGGTGGTGGACCGTTACATCCACTCCGCCACTCACCGCGGCGATAAGCTTTATTTACTCGGCGGCCATATGCGGGGCGCGGAGAGCATGAGTTATGGCGATGTGGAAATGAGTACGCTCAATACCGATGGCGGACTCACACCCTGGCAAATACAAAAATCCATCCTGCTGACGCCGCGCTTCATCGCCTCCGCCTTCGCCATGAACGATTATATTTATATGCTGGGTGGCCACGACGGCGGCAACCGTTTGCGGAGCGTGGAGTTCGCGCCGCTGGATACCCGCGGCGGTGTGGGCGCGTGGTCCGCGGCGGCGCCGCTCGTCGAGGGCCGTAGCGCCACGGCGCTGGCGGTGAACGGCGACCGGGTTTACGTGTTCGGCGGCATGGGGCACGCAGGCGCGCTCAATAGCGTGGAAATGGCCGGGCAATTGACCGGCGGCCGTCTGGGTTACCGGCGCGGCGAATAAGTCCGCTTAGAAAATCTGATCCATAGCTTCGCGCGGTGCGGAGATGTACTACTCTTCATTATTTACGCGATGTAAAAATACGGAAAACCAACAGCACATATGGATTTTCGGCACTCTCTAAAAGTGCGCCCAATCGACCTGCGGACCGGGCTCCTCCAACCAGCGGGTGAGCTGTTCGGCGGTCAAGGGCCGGCTGATGTAATAACCTTGCGCAAAGTCGCAGCCCAAAGCGGACAACAAACACCAGGTTTTGTATGACACCACGCCTTCCGCCACGGTCTTCAAACCGAGATTGTGGGCGAGATCGATAGTGGCGTGAACGATCATGCTGTCATCATTATCCTCGCTCATATTGAGGATGAAGGATTTGTCGATCTTGAGTTCATGCACCGGCAGTTGTTTGAGATAGGTCAGCGAAGAATAGCCGGTGCCGAAATCGTCGATGGCCAGCTTGATGCCGAAGCCGTGCAATTGATCGAGCACCTTCAGCGCATGCTGCGGATCAGTCATCACCGCACTCTCGGTAATCTCCAGCTCCAGCCACTCGGGCTTGGCGCTGCAACCGCTCAGCACATCCAATAATTGATCGGGCAAATCTTCGTCCTGCAGATTGCACACCGAAAGATTGATGGCGACATTTAAAGGATAACCGCTGGCCCGCCATTTCGCGCATTGCGCCAGGGCGGTGCGGGTCACCCACAAACCCAGCGGACGAATGAAACCCGACTGTTCGGCGAGATGAATAAAACTATCGGGCGACAATAAATCATAATGAGGATGCTGCCAGCGCACCAAAGCCTCGACGCTGATCATCCGGCCGGACTTCATGTCCACTTTCGGTTGGTAATGCAGCACCAATTCGTTGTTTTCCAGCGCTTGATGCAGCTCGCTCTTGAGCTTGAGATTATTCGGGCTGCGCGGCTGTTCCGGCTGATAAGTGGCCTGCGAGTCGTGGGAATCCTTGGCCGTGCTCATGGCCAGATCGGCGTGCTGGATCAAGGCCTGGGCATCCTTGCCGTGCGCCGGATACAGCGCGATGCCGAGACTGGCGCTGAGCTGAATCCGCTGTCCTTCCACTTCCAAAGGTTCGCGCACCGCCTGTAATAATTTAGTGGCGACTTGTTTGGCCTGATCGACCGATTCGGTGGTGGGCAGCAACACCGCGAACTCATCGCCGCCCAGCCGCGCCACGGTATCCGACTCGCGCAATTCGCCGGACAAACGCGACGCCAATTGCTGTAATACCCAATCACCGGCGTAATGACCGTATTGATCGTTGACGTCGTGGAAATCGTCGAGGTCGATGATGAATAAGGTGAACGGACTGCCGAGACGTTTGCCGGTGAGTATGCTTTGGTGAAGACGGTCATAAAATAGAATGCGGTTGGGCAAACCGGTCAGGGAATCGTAGACCACCTGATATTCCAAGGCCGCGCGCTTGGTGACCCGTTCGCCGACATCGCGGATCAGCAAAATGAAAAAACTATTTTGGTCGGATGTCCATTCGCTCAACAACACTTCGACCGGTATGGTAGTGCCGTCGCGGCGATGGGCCTTGGCTTCGTAACTGTTTTCCAAAGGCCGCGAGGACTGGCTGAGTTCCGCGGCGAGATACAGACCGGGAATAATCAATTCGATATTGCGTCCTTTGACATCGTTCAAGTCATAACGAAAGATTTCTTGCGCAACGGCATTGAGCGATACGATGGCGCCCTGATCATCAATGATGACTATGCCATCGTAACGAGACTTGAGGGCTTTTTTCACAAGTGTGGTCCTTTATCCGAGCTGCGCTAAGGCGCTGACACGCCACGTCCCGACATGGCGTATTTAACCGTAAGTCATAAAACGGCGGGGGGATGAAAATCTTTAGCGAGGGACGGCTAGGGCTTTTACTAAAATCGGCGCCGGCCGCGGCCGTAAAAACGACGAATTGGCCGGCTCAGCCCGTGGCCTGGTCCCGCCGGGCGATCAAGGCCTTGAGTTCGGGGATACAGGAACCGCAATTGGTGCCGGCTTTGAGCGCCTGGCCGATGGCTTCGGCGGTCACCAGACCCTGCTGACGGATGGCGCGACTGAGGGTGTTGCTGCCCACGCCGAAACAACTGCACACGATGCGGCCGGCGTCCGGGCGGTCCTTGGGCGGCACGCCGGTGAGCAGGCTCAATCGATCCTGCGGGGTCAAGGTTTCCTGCGCGAATAATTGCCCCAGCCAACTGCGCGGCGGCAGCTCATTGCCCGGGGCGACGAACACGCAACTCTCCACCCGCTGCCCCACCAGGCGCACACCGCGATAACGTCCGGCGCCGGCGTCGAGGTATTCCACCCATTCCTTGCCGGCCTGTTCTTCGCTGCAAAGCAGCGCGCGCGCCCAACGGCCCCAATCGTCGGCAACGGTTTCACCGGCCAGTTCGTAACGCCAGAATTGCTGGCCCGGCGCCATCACCCAATATTCCAGCGCGGGGAGTTGCAGCCGGCGCCGCGACAAGATGAAGCCCTGCCATTTGGGTTGGTAGGCTTCCACCTGCACCGGCGTGTGTTTCAACTCCGGCTGGCCGGACAGCGGATCGGGTTCGGGATTGACCAGCGCATCGACCCGGCCGCGCGCGGCGAATTGATCGGTCCAATGCATGGGCACGAACACCTGGCCGGCCTGTTGTCCGTCATTGAAAACCGCGCGGGCGAATATCTCGCCCCAGCGGCTGCGCAGACGGAGCAGCGCGCCGTCTTTGACGCGCAGACGCGCCGCGTCGCGCGGATGCAATTCCGCGTAGGGTTCCAGGGTGTGGGCCGACAACCGCGGCGATTTGCCGGTGCGGGTCAGGGTGTGCCAGTGATCGCGCACCCGGCCGGTGTTGAGCACGAAGGGATATTCGACGTCGGTGGCATGGACCGGCGCGCGCGGCGTCACCGCCACCAAACGGGCCTTGCCGCTGGCGGTGAAGAAGCGACCGTCGCCGAACAGCCGCGACGTGCCCGCCGGTTGCGCCGCGCTCACCGGCCATTGGATCGGCTGCAAGTCCGCGTACGCCGCGTCGCTCAACTCGGCGAGGCCGGAGAGATCGAAGTCGCGCGTGCCGTGGTTTTCAAAACCGCTCAAGGCGGCGTGTTCGCGGAACACCGCGACGGCGCTGTCATACGCGAAGGCCGCAGCGTAACCCAAACGCCGCGCCACTTCACTGACCATCCACCAGTCCGGCTTGGCTTCGCCCGGTGGCGGCAGAAAAGCACGCTGGCGCGAGATACGCCGTTCGGAATT
>CAKKSB010000072.1 GCA_919903055.1 Gammaproteobacteria bacterium
ATGTCCAGATCGTATAAGTGTTGTCCATCAACCAGAGCGACGCGCAGTTCTTCCGGTTGGGTAGCGTTAATCAACATCCTCTTCATTTATCAATACTCTCAGGCGCGTTACCCCAACAGGGCACACGTGACTCTGAGCAGAGTGACTACAGCGGGGCGACCCTCGCCGTAAGGGAAATGCCGGTATTCCAGCGCTGGACCTGCCGTTGTTACGGCGCTCGCGTCGGGCATGCGCCCCTCTCGATCAACCCCGGCCAAGAATGGCGTCTGGGGGAGGGCGGCCTCATTGCGCGCGTGCGCTCGTTACGTGGTCCAACGGATCTTTCCCGTGGTCTGCTCAGCGAGCCCCATGCCGGTGCATGGCGCCTAATTGTTCATCGCTCTTATCATGGGTTGAGCGATGCCTAAACCCGTATGTTATTCCGCAAATCGAGCCGTTCCTTGGAACGTGATCCGGGGAGTTGTTGTCCGGGATGCCTCTGGGATGATAAAGACCTGTGTCTTCCCTCAGCCATGATGCCATCCTCTTCACCCATATCGACACCGAGCCCGGCCAGGTATAATGCCCGCCGCGCTTGCCTACTCCACACGTTACATCGGCCTGTCGGCTGCATTCGAGCAAGCCTTTGATCGCCGGGAGGCAATCTTCATAAGGCACTCCGCTCCCCGCAGTCGTTGCGATACGTGCGTCGCTGTCAGCGCGTTACCCGTGTCATGGGTTCATTTCAACAACTCCGGAGCACGATTTCCGGATTGGCGCTCGGCTAATATATAGCCTTGTCATGCAGCCGTAAACTATTAGTGTGTGTTATCACTTAAGAATGATTGAACAGAGAGAACAGGGACAGTCCGGCATCGAATGGGTGGAAATCACCGACCGGCACGAAGGCCAGCGCATCGACAATTTCCTTGTCAATTATTTGAAAGGGGTGCCGAAGAGCATGGTTTACCGCATTCTTCGCACGGGCGAGGTGCGGGTGAACAAAGGCCGCGCCAAACCCGCTTACCGTTTGCAGGTGGGGGATAGGATCCGCGTACCGCCGATGCGCCGCGGCGAAACCCCGGCCGCGCCGGCACCCAGCCGGCAGGTCGTGGACCTGATTAACCGCTCCATCCTGTATGAAGATAACGGCTTATTGATCATTAATAAGCCTTCCGGGGTGGCGGTGCACGGCGGCAGCGGGCTGAGTTACGGGGTGATCGAGGCGCTGCGGGTGGCTCGCCCCGAGGCCGTCGGCCTGGAATTGGTGCATCGGCTCGACCGCGACACCTCCGGCTGTTTGATGATCGCCAAGAAACGCAGCGTGCTGCGCGCCCTGCATACCCTGTTGCGGGAAAACCACGGCGTGGATAAGCGCTATCTCGCCTTGGTCCAAGGTCCGTGGCGGGGCGGTGAACGGCGGGTGACCGCGGCCCTCAAAAAGAACGTGCTGCTCTCCGGCGAACGCATCGTGCGGGTCGGCGAGGACGGCAAGGCCTCCGAGACGCTATTCCGTCCCCTGCGGCGGTATGCCACGGCGACCTTGGTGGAGGCGATGCCGCTCACCGGCCGCACCCATCAAATCCGCGTCCATGCCGCCCACCTCGGGCAGCCCATCGCCGGGGACGATAAATACGGCGAGGACGATTTCAACGCGCTGATGCGCGAGCGCGGCCTGCGGCGCTTGTTTCTTCATGCCGCGTCCCTGCGCTTCACCTTGCCGGGCGCCGACCAGGCGCTGGAAATCCACGCGCCGCTCGAACCGGACCTGGAACAGGTGCTGACGGCATTGAACAAAGAGGCGATTTAAAAAAGCATGAATAAGCGGTTTCAATTGGTGGTGTTCGATTGGGACGGCACGCTCCTGGATTCGGAGCGACGTATCGTCGAATGCCTGCACGCGGCAAGTCAGGAGGCGGGCTTGGAGAGCCTGCCCCCCAAGACCCTCAGTAATGTCATCGGCCTCGGTTTAAAGGAGGCGGTCGAGACGCTTTATCCGGCGATAGACACGGCAGCCTACCAGCATTTTCTCGAACGTTATCGCCATCATTATCTGTTCGCCAGCCAAACCCCGACCCCGCTTTTCGAAGGCGCGCGGGAAATGCTGGAAGATCTCCATCGGCGGGGGTTCTGGCTGGCCATCGCCACCGGCAAGGCCCGCCGCGGCTTGGATCGCGTTCTCGCCGAGCAGGAATTGGCGCATTTATTTCACGCCACCCGCTGCGCCGATGAAACCTTTTCCAAACCGCATCCCCAAATGCTACTGGACATCATGGAGCGTGTCGGTGTGGAGCCGGACCAGACCCTCATGGTCGGCGATACCGAATACGATATATTGATGGCGCATAACGCCAAGACGGCGGCGGTGGGCGTGGGTTACGGTGTGCACGGCCGGGAACGCCTGCTGCGGCACCCTATACTCGCCTGTCTGGACAGTCTCGGCGAATTGGCTACTTGGCTCAACGAGTGCAAGGTGGCTTGATAAACACCCGGCGTATCCCGATCTTGTTAAGACCTCGGACCTACATCAGTTAAGGAAATTGAATTCATGAGTGAACACGAATCACGTCCGCCTCAGGAAGAGCGTTCCGCCTGGGAAGGCCCGGAGGCCACTTCGCCCAAAACCGGCAAACCCCGCCGCGGCGGGGAAGGCGATGAGAACTGGGAGCGCGACATGATTTCGCGCCTGGCCTTTGCCTCGCTGACCGAACAACGGCGCACCCGGCGCTGGAATATCTTTTTCAAACTGCTCATCTTCACTTATTTATTCGCGGTGTTTTGGCTGTACCAAGGCAGCAAGCTCGGCGAGACATCCATCGTCGACGGCGATCATACCGCCCTGGTGGAAATCCAAGGCGTGATCGCCGATGACGCCGAAGCCAATGCCGATGATTTGGTTGCTTCGCTGCGCAACGCGTTCAAGAGCGCGGGCACCCGCGGGGTGATTCTGCGTATCAACAGTCCCGGCGGCAGTCCAGTGCAGGCGGGTTACATCAACGACGAGATCCGTCGGCTGCGCCAGGAACATCCGACCATTCCGGTTTACGCGGTAGTCACCGACATTTGCGCTTCGGGCGGTTATTACATCGCCGTGGCGGCGGATAAAATCTATGCCGACAAGGCCAGCATCGTCGGTTCGATCGGCGTACGCATGAGCGGTCTCGCCACTTTCGGTTTCACCGAGGCCATGAAGAAATTGGGCATCGAACGGCGTTTGATGGCGGCCGGTGAAGACAAGGCCATGCTCGATCCGTTCTCGCCGCTCAAGGAAGAAGAAGTGGCGCACACCCGCGCCTTGCTCGACAACATTCATCAGCAGTTCATCAAAGTGGTCAAACAAGGTCGTGGCGATCGTTTGAAAGGCGACGATCATCTGTTGTTCAACGGCCTGTTCTGGACCGGCGAACAAGCCTTGGCGCTGGGCCTGATCGACGGCCTCGGCACCAGCAGCCATGTCGCGCGCGACGTGATCGGCGCCGAGAAAATCGTCGACTATACCCGCCACCCGAGTCCCTTCGAACGGTTTGCCGACCGTTTAGGCGTGGTGATGGCCAAAGGCCTGGCGTCATCGATGGGTCTCAGCGAAACCGCCGTGCGTTAAGTGTAAAGAAACAGGGCGGCGGTCCACACTGCACCGCCGCCATATCACACTCCATTCGTTCGATATTAAAAATCTCATGACACGCGCCCTCTTCCGCAAGCGGGAGAGGGCCAGGGTGAGGGCGCCGTGGGTTGTACTCGTGCGTAGCCATGACTGCGTCTTCACATCCACCGGTTAAACATTTCGCATACCGACGCTTCACCGCTAAAAATCAGCACCGCTCTAACCACCGTTCCAATTCCACACCTTCCGCTGTAACGTGAAAATCGCACATTTTCACCGTAAAAACTTCACAGTGTTCATCGTAGTGACCGCCCACTATGGATCACGCGCCATGGCTATAGCGCGTCCGCCGAATAACACCACGGCGTTCGCCGGCTGCTGCCCGCAACGGATATCCATATTATTTTTTATTATTAGGGGGTGCACCATGAATTACCTATTAAAAGGCCGCTTGTGCGGTTTCATCTGCGCGGATTGTCCCGAACCGTTATCGTTCGTCAAAGTCCGGCTTTATCGGGTTCGCTCACAACAAAATGCGGTCGCCTTGGCTGCCGCCGCGCCGAAGGACACCTTGGCCATACTCGATGACGCGACGGCGGCGGCCAAACAGTCGCAACTGTTGGCCGAAGTGGAAACCGACGCCGAGGGTAATTTCAGTGTCGAGTTGGGCGAGCAGCATAAATACGAGGGCGAGGCGGTTGAAGTGGACGTGTATTGCGCCACGGTGCCGCACCGCAAACCCACGCCCACACCACCCGCGCCGCGCCAATTCACCATCACCGTATTGCAACCCAAATGGCGGCAGACCGAACTGGGCCTGACGGCGGCGTGGGAATATTGTCTGCCGCATCGTTTCTGGTGCGCGTTGCGCGGCTTGTTCGGCGCCTGGACCATTTGCGGCCGCGTTACCGTGTGCGACAACCAGCAGCCGGTCGGCGGCGTCAAAGTACGCGCCTTCGACGTGGATTGGTTGCAGGATGACGCGTTGGGTTTCGGCATCACCGATGCCACCGGCCGTTTCCGCATCGACTACACTACCGCTGATTTCACGCCGACGATTTTCTCGCCGGCGATCAATTTGGAATTGACCGGCGGCCCCGATCTTTATTTCAAAGTCGAAACCCTGGTCGGCACCGTGCTGCTGGCTGAACCGCGCTCGCGCGGCCGCGATCCGGATCGCGAAAACGCCGGCCCCTGTTTCTGCGTGAAACTGTGCCTCAAAGAACAGCCGCCCATCAACGAACCCTTGCCGGTGTTCACCGCGATCGGCGGTTATCAATATGTCACCGACATTCACAGCACGCCGCCGGGCAGCGGTTTGACGCAAGGCGACAACCGCGCCTTCTTCAGCACGCTGCGTCTCAACGGCATCTTGCCGAAGAAGCTCAACGGCAATCCCATGGAATACCGCTTCGAAGTCCGCACCACCGACGCCAGCGGCACGCCCACCAGCGGCTGGACCGCCATCGCGCCCGGTCAGATCGCCCGCACCGTGCTGGGTTTATGGCAGATTTACGCGCCGGCGTTTCCGGGCGATCCCAATCCCATCAAGACTAAGCTGTATACAGTGAACGGCACCGCCGGTCCCACCGAACTGGTCACCACCATCAGCGCCGCCGGTTGGATACAAGTGCCGCAGCAAAGTAATGTGTTCGGCGTGGAAGGTTTCTTCCAGCCCAACGGCAATATGATCAACCTGATCTCGCCGAGCCTTGCCGCATTCGGTGCAGTGAGTCTCACGGGCGTGACAGGCGGCAACAGCTCCACATCCAACGGCGCAGCCTTGGCGCAAGACCGTCATTATTCGATACGCATGCGGGTGCGCGAGCAGGGCAGCGCCGCGCCCGGCGTGGATGCCGGCGTCTGCGAGCACGTGGCGATCATGAATACGCTGTACGACAATATCTCTCACCATCCTTCATGGGCGGGATATATCCAATCGGGTGCGCTGGGCGTGTCCATGCTGGATATCGCCCAACTCCAGGCCAGCGGTTGCTCGCACATCACCAATGCCTTGGATGTGATGTTCACCGCGACCCATCCCAACCTGGGCGCGGTTAACATCGACATGCAAGGGCCGGGCGGACCCTATAGTTTCACCTTGCCAGCCGCAGTCGCAGGCGAACGTTTTGGTACGGCCACGCCCAACTTCAGTGTAGCCGCGCTACCGGTCTGCGCCTATCTGGTGACCTTGTCGGTGGAATTACTGTTGACCACCGGCGACAGCGCACCGTCGCCTTTATACGATCAGATTGCGTTTTGTAAGTAAGGATTATTAAAACTGGAACTCCCGCGACCTCCCGGCCGCGGGGGTTTTTTGTTTCGGCTGGTTGGAACATGGGTATAGCGATGAAGTGACCTTTTGGTCGGCGAGATTCGCGACGAGTTCCGCCAAAACCTCAACGATTGGACCCGCCTCGACGACGGCACGCTGCTCGGCAAAGGCAGCTTGCCGATCTTCAGCTTGGAACGCGCGCTGGGCATCGAGATCGACAACGATCAGGTCGATTCCGTCGGCGGGCTGGTGATGTGGCAACTCGGCGATTTGCCGAAGGAGGGCGACCGCATCGAGTTCGAGCGGTTTTCCGTGGCGGTCAAGAAAATGCAGGGTCCGCGCATTCTGTTGTTGCGGGTGCATCCAAAATAAGTGGAAGCTGATTTACCCGCGCTTCCATTTAAAATCTAGTGGAGTGCGTTCTGATTCAGGAACGGAAATCTTCCGCTTTCATATAAAACACGCCTTCCGGACCTGATGGTTAAGCTCGCGTGCCACTATTTTCCAATCAGTTCTCTTTACATGCAAACCTGAAGCTAGGTACTCTGCATCCCCAATAGCCCATGCACACTTATCTCCCCCGTCCAATTTTGAAATCCAACCCTCGATACGGAGCCGCAGCCGGCCGCCACACAGGAGACAGATCATGTCGTGCAGAACACGCCTTAATAACAATAAAAATATTCACCGTGTCCTGACGTGGTCCGGTTTGATTTTGGCGGCGGTGCTTGTCGGTTGCGGCAAAGGCGAAGAACAGGGCGGGGGTATGCCCGGCATGTTCGGCGGCCCGGCCGCGGTCACGGCGGTCACCATGGAAGCCAAGACCGTGCCCCTGGTTCTGGAATATCCGGCGCAGGTGGCCGGTTCCCGCGAGGTGGAAGTGCGGGCGCGGGTCAGCGGCATACTGCTCAAGCGTAATTATGTGGAAGGCGAACGGGTAAAAGCCGGCCAGACTTTGTTCATTCTCGACGATGCCGGTTACCAAGCGGTGCTGGATCGCGCGGCCGCCGACCTGGCCGCCGCCGAGGCACGCATGGTCCAGGCTAATCGCGAGGCGGTCCGGCTCAAACCTTTGTTCGACGCTGACGGCGCGGTCAGTCAAAAAGAGTATGACGATGCCGTTTCCAATCAAGCGATACTCGCCGCCGATGTGATGGCGGCCAAAGCCCGCCTTAAAGAAGCGCGTCTCGACCTGGACCGCACGCGGGTGGAAGCGCCCATCAGCGGCATCGCCGGACGCGCTTTGCCTTCCGAAGGCACCTTGATCACTGGGCCGGAAATTCTGCTGACTCGCGTCATGCAATTGGATCCGGTCCATCTCATTTTCGGCATACCCGACAACGATCGACTCACCCTGCGCCAGGCGGTGGAGACCGGCCACGTGACATGGCCGGGCCGCGGCCGCTTCAAAGTGTCGGTGCTGTTCGCCGACGGCAGTGAATCGCCCAAGCAGGGCGTGGTGGATTTCACCGATGTGCGCGTCAATCCCGAAACCGGCACCAGCGAGGCACGCGCGGAACTGGCCAATCCCAACGGTTTGCTGCAAGCCGGCCAGTTCGTGCGGGTGCGTCTCAGCGGTGCGGTGCGCAAAGGCGTATTCACTGTGCCTCAGCGCGCATTGCAGGAGGGACCGCAGGGCAAATATGTCTACCTCATCAACGCGGAAAACAAAGCCGAAATCCGTCCGGTGCAAGTGGCGGAATGGAACGGCAAGGACTGGGTCATCACCGGTGGTTTGAAGGCTGGCGATCAAGTCATCGTCGACGGCACCATGAAGATCGGACCGGGCGCGCCGGTGCAAACCGGCGGATCGCAAGCCCCGGGCGCAGCGCCACCCGCTGCGCAAGGCTCGGCGCCGACTCAGGCTGGCGATGCCAAAGCACCGGCGGATGCTCAGCAGGGTAATAAATGGTGGAAGGGGTCCGCCGGCGGCGACTCCGGCCAGAAACAATAAGGGGCGCTGCCATGTTCTCGCGCTTCTTCATCGATCGTCCCATCTTCGCGGCGGTGTTGTCGCTGTTCATCGTCATCGCCGGTTTGGCCGCGATGCGCAGCCTGCCTATCGCACAATATCCGGAGATATCGCCACCCGTAGTGACAGTGCGGGCCATTTATCCCGGCGCTTCCGCCGAGGTATTGGAAAAAACCGTGGCCGCGCCTTTGGAAACTCAGATCAACGGCGTCGAGGGCATGCTCTACATGAACTCGGTTTCTGCCTCCAGCGGTCAGGTAGAGATTATCGTCACTTTTGAAATCGGCGCCGACGTCGATCAGGCGGTGGTCGACGTCAACAATCGGGTCAAACAAGCGGAACCGCGCTTGCCGCAAGAAGTAAGAAGGCAAGGCATTTCGGTAGAAAAGGGCTCATCGGCGTTTCTACAAGTACTGGCCTTCATGGCGCCTGACGGCCGTTACGACGATCTTTATACCAGCAACTATGTCACGCTCAACGTCCTCGACGTCTTGAAGCGGGTGCCCGGCACCACCAACGTGCAAATTTTTGGCGCGAAGGATTACGCGATGCGGGTGTGGCTCAAACCCGATCGACTGGCTCAGTTCAAACTCACCACCACCGATGTGGCCGCTGCGATCAGCGAGCAGAACTCGCAGTTCGCGGTGGGCCGTATCGGCCAGCCGCCCAACGGCGGTGGTCAGGAGTTGTCACTCTCGATCAACACCAAAGGTCGACTCGGCGATGTCGGCGAATTTGAGAACATCGTCATTCGCGCGAATCCCGACGGCAGCCTGTTGCGCCTCAAAGACGTGGCGCGGCTGGAGTTGGGCTCCAAGGATTACGATTTCATCGGCCGCATCAACAGCCGGCCCGCGACCCTGGTCGGCGTGTTTCTCAAGCCCGGCGCCAATGCGCTGGAAGTGGGCGACGACGTAAAAAGAACGGTCGAGGAACTCTCGCAGCGTTTTCCGCCGGGTCTTAATTACTACATTCCCTATGACACCACCTTGTTCGTCGATGTCTCGATCCGCGAGGTATTGAAGACCTTGGCCGAGGCCATGTTGCTGGTGTTTCTGGTAGTGTTTCTCTTCCTGCAGAATTTGCGCGCGACATTGATTCCCACCCTCGTGGTGCCGGTGTCGTTGATCGGCACCTTTGCCGGGCTGTTGCTGCTCGGTTATTCCATCAATACGCTGACCTTGTTCGGCATGGTGCTGGCGATCGGTATCGTAGTCGACGATGCCATCGTGGTGCTGGAAAATGTCGAACGCATCATGCACGAGCAAGGGCTGACCGCCCGCGCCGCGGCGATTCAGGCAATGGGCGAAGTCACCAGCCCGATCGTCGCCATCGTGCTGGTGTTATGCGCGGTGTTCGTGCCGATTGCCTTCATCGGTGGATTGGCGGGGGAACTCTATCGCCAGTTCGCGGTGACACTGTCCATCGCAGTGATCATTTCCGGCATTGTCGCGCTCACTCTCACGCCCGCTCTTTGCGTGTTGATACTCAAACCCGAACATAAACAAGTCGGCCGTTTCTTCCAGGCTTTCAACCGCTGGTTCGCCCGCGTCACCCAGCGCTACACCAGCGGCGTAGCGTGGATGATGCGCCGCGGCGCCATCGGCCTGCTGTTATTCGGCGGCATGGTGTTGCTGGCCGCCGGTTTGTGGAAATTTACCCCCGCCAGCTTGGTACCGGACGAAGACCAGGGTTTCTACATTGCCGCGGTATTTTTGCCGGACGGTTCATCATTGGAACGCACCGACGCGGTAGTAAAAGAGGTCGATGAAATCATCCGCAGCAATTCCTTGGTCGACTACTCGGTGGCCTTCACCGGTTTCGATTTCATCGGTGGCAGTTTTAAGAACAACGCCGCGACTATTTTCGTGACATTGAAACATTGGGATACGCGCGACGTGACCGCCGCCGACTTGGTGGGCGAATTATTCGGCAAGACTGCGCATATCAAAGAAGCTTTCGTGCTGGCCTTCAATCCACCGGCGATTTTCGGTCTGGGTACCGCAGGCGGCTTCGAAGTGTTTCTGCAAAATCGCGGCGAAGGCGATGTCCAGCGCATGGCGGAAGTGAGTCAGCAGTTTATCGGCAAGCTTAGCCAGGATCCGACCTTTTCCATGGTCTCGTCGTTATGGCGTTCCAGCGTGCCGCAACTCTTCGTGGACGTCGACCGGGTCAAAGCCAAAAGTCTCGGCGTGCCGATCAATACCATCTTCGATACCTTGTCGGCCACGTTGGGCACCTTTTACGTCAACGACTTCAATAAATACGGCCGCACTTGGCAAGTAATCATGTCCGCCGAGCCCAAGTACCGCAAAAAACCCGACGACATCGCCGGCATATATGTGCGATCGACTACTGGCGCGATGGTGCCGCTGTCGGCGCTGGCGCGAATCAATTTCATCACCGGCCCGGAAACGCTGGAACGCTTCAATAATCTGCCCGCCGTGAAAATTCTCGGTAACGGCGCGCCGGGTGTCAGTTCCGGACAGGCTATCGCCAAACTGGAGGCGGTCGCCAAAGAAACTCTGCCGCCCGATTTCAGCTACGATTGGAGCGGCGTTTCTTATCAGGAGAAACGCAGCGGCGGCGCGTCGTCCATCGCGCTTATACTGGGCGCGTTGATGGTGTTTCTAATTCTAG
>CAKKSB010000073.1 GCA_919903055.1 Gammaproteobacteria bacterium
GGCGAAGAGCGGTGAGACGGCTAAAGATAAAGCAACGCAACAAACGCCGCGCTTCCAATCAAAAAATTTGTTGTTCATGGTGGTCATCCTTAATTTAAGGCGAGATTCCGCTTGTCTCAGATAGCGGCTTCGACTTGTCGTCGCAGACTTTTTTCGAGAAACAGGCAGCCGAACGGCAACACGCCGGCCACCATCACCAGCAAGGTATAACGATCGCCCCAGGCATGGCGTTGGCTCATCACCAGGGACATGAATATAAACAGCATGAATAACAGACCGTGGCCGAGGCCGGCTACCGATACCGCTTGCGGATAGCCGAAGTGGTATTTGGCCGGCATGGCGATGAATAACAGCACGAGGAACGACAGGCCCTCGATCATGCTGATAATTCGAAAAGTGTTGAGATTTAGCATCGATCCGACCTCATGGCTGATAGGAGGAGTCGGCGAAGAATAAAGTACCTTCGTCCTGAAAGCCACAATGGGCGCCGCCGGCCGTGCATGATTGATTGAGGCGATAAGCTTCGGCTTCCCCGAAAGACGCATCAGGGTTTGATCCGCGTGGCAGTCACTGTTTGAAATTTTATTCCCTTCTTGTCGTGAGAGATACCCGCAGGGCCGGGTGCTTTGCCGTGTAGCTGAGAGGTCGGTGGCGAAACGGACGGGATGCCGGTTGATGAAAAGCACGAGGACGGGAGCTTCCCGAAACGTATCACTACCCTCTTCGGGGAAACTTCTGCTCAAAAGACAAGGTTTGTAGCGCAATTGCCGTGATAAAAAACGCCCGCGATTAAAACGGCTTCGAGGTGCCCGCACTCTGCCGGGCTTATTACCCCAACAGGAGTTTCTCGACTTCCGCGATATCCTCCCGCGAGTCTTCGAGGATTTGCACGCTCATGCGCGGACTGAGCTTGCCTAAGGCCAGTTTTTTGAAGGCGGGCACTTGATCGATGGCGGGCAGCTTGCTCATGCGCGATGTGCCGATGTAGCTGTGCAGTTGCGCCATGATCACCAAGTCGACGTAATCCGCTTTATCGGGATCGCCCGTGCGGTTCCAAGCTTCGGCTTCGAGGGCCACGTTGATCAATTCGTCATCGAATTCCCAGCGCCGCAGCACCAGCGCGCCGATCTGGCCGCGCAGGCGTGCGACGATGTTGTCGAAAACCTCCGCATCATTGACTAGCTGAGGATAACGCTCCGCATAGGCCATGATGGGCAAGACGCCGATGTCGTGGATCAATCCCGCCAATAAGCCGCGGTCCACTTCGAAACCGGGTGTGCGTTGGGCAAGCACGGCGGAAATGGCGGCCACCGACGTGGTGTGCTGCCACAATTGGATCATGCGCTGGCGCAGCGCCGGCAAGGTGGAGCGGAACAGTTGTTTCATGGCGAAGCTATAAACGAGATTGCGGGTTTGTTTCAAACCCAGCCGGGTGATCGCGTTGCGGCAACTGTTGATTTGGCCCTGGCCGCGATAGAGGGGGCTGTTGGCCACTTGCACCAGCCGCGCGGTGAGCGCCGGATCGGCCTGCACGATTTTGGCGATGTCTTCGACGCCTCTGCTCTGGTCGTCGATGGCGTTGCGCACCCGCAGCGCGATGTCCGGCATGCTGGGCAGCAGCATGTTGTCTTCGAGATAATCTTGATAAAGCCGGCCGAACAGCCGCTCTTCTATCACGTTGGGATCGAGCGTTTGGGGTTTGACCGGTTGCGCCAAATTGCTGGTGTTGATCATCAGCTCCAGCAATTTGTCCTCGATACGGATGATGGCGATATCGGTGAGCGCGGTGGCGGTGGCGTTGCGGGGTTTTTGCGGACTCAATGGGCGGCGCGCGGTGGCGCTGTCGGCGTCGATCTTGCTGGTCTGTTCATCGCGGTCGCGCAGTTCCACGCTGCCGGCGATCAGGTAAATGGTGTGCGGGTCGGTTGCGCCTTGCGTGTACAGCAGACTGCCGGCCGGCAGGTTTTCCACTTGGGTTTTTTTCGCCAAGTCATCGAGATCATCCGCCAGCAAGTTAGTCAGGGGATACAGCTTCCGCAATATTGCTTTGTCGACGAACTTTGTTTCTTGAGGCATATGTCTAATCCATTTGAACTGCTTGAAGACAGCATTTTCCGCCGGTGGCTGGGCACGGGCTCGCTTCGTCATCAGCGGGGCCTCCGTCCCCGCCGCGCGCATGTCCCGCATTTGTACACGTTTGCGCGCGCCAAGGCCACTCGCCGCGAGTTTACCGAAAGCGGATAGGGGCTGGATAGGTGATTGTCCACTCATGCGCACGACACAGTGGTTGACGGGTGTCGTGACGATGGGTAAGCGCGGGTTTGCATCGCTGATGCACCGTTTTATTGCGTCCGGATGCGAGAGTATCCGCTAGGCCGACAGGGTTTTTACGCGCGCCGCTTCGAAGCGTCTATCCAGTGAGTTGGATCGGGCCTGCTTACCAGGCTTCGTATTCTCTCGCCACGCTTTCGCTTAATGGCTGTGTAACGTAATTATTGTGGCGGTCAAGTCGCGGCGGGCGAGAGGGGCGCCGTCAGTGGGTCCGCGGATTATGGGGCGTGCCCGCGGTGTGATAAATAATGGGTTTCCAGTATATTGTGGCGATTTGCTTCGGTGGTGACGGGCCGCTTGCCGGCCGGGATGTGAATGGCATGAGAATTCTGGTGAGTAACGATGATGGCTACCGCGCGCCGGGTTTGGCGGTGCTGGCGGCGGCCCTGGCCCAGTTGGGTGATGTCACCGTGGTGGCGCCGGACCGCAACCGCAGCGGCGCCAGTAATTCGCTGACCCTCGATAGGCCGGTGCGCGCGGCCTTGGGCGACAACGGCTTTAC
Organism: Gammaproteobacteria bacterium; assembly: GCA_919903055.1. Lineage (GTDB taxonomy): Bacteria > Pseudomonadota > Gammaproteobacteria > DRLM01 > DRLM01 > CAKKSB01. The sequence continues at coordinate 2,834 of CAKKSB010000073.1, forward strand.
GTATGTCGACGGCACGCCCACCGATTGCGTGCACCTGGCCATCACCGGCTTGCTGGAGGAAGAGCCCGACATGGTGGTGTCCGGCATCAACGCCGGCGCCAATCTCGGCGACGATGTGTTGTATTCGGGCACGGTGGCGGCGGCGATGGAGGGGCGTTTCCTGGGCCTGCCCGCCATCGCGGTGTCGCTGGTGGGCGAGGAGCCGCAGCATTACCACACCGCGGGCGAGGTGGCTAAGCGTTTGGTGCTGCGTTTGCGGCATCATCCTCTACCCGCCGACACCATTTTGAACGTCAACGTGCCCGACGTGCCCTGGGAGCAACTCGCCGGTTTCGAGGCGACCCGTCTCGGTCACCGCCGCAAGGCGGAGCCGGTGATCAAATCCCGCGACCCGCGCGGCCGCGCGATTTATTGGGTGGGTCCGGCCGGGCCGGAGGAAGACGCGGGCGAGGGGACCGACTTCTTCGCCATCCGTCAGCGGCGGGTGTCGATCACGCCGCTGCAAGTGGATTTGACCCGTTACAGCGCCTTGGATTCGGTGGCGGGTTGGGTAAAGGGAATGGGGGATGAATGAATAATAAACAGCATCGCGGTATCGGGATGACTTCGCAACGCACCCGCGACCGCTTGATAGGACGTTTACAAGAAGGGGGCATCACCAATAAATCGGTATTGGAAGTGATCCGCAACACGCCTCGCCATATCTTCGTTGACGAAGCGCTGGCCAGCCGCGCCTACGACGACACCGCGCTACCCATCGGCCATGGCCAGACTATTTCACAACCCTTCGTGGTGGCCTTGATGACTCAGGCGCTGCTGCGCGACGGCGTGCCGCAGCGGGTGCTCGAAATCGGCACCGGCTCGGGTTATCAGGCGGCGGTGCTGGCGCAGTTGGTGAAAGAAGTATTTACCGTGGAGCGCATCGAGGCCCTCATCACCACGGCGCGGCGGCGTTTTCAGGATTTGCGCCTGCGCAATATCCGCATCAAATACAGCGACGGCACCTTGGGCTGGCCCGATCATGCGCCGTATGACGCCATCGTCGCTACCGCCGCGCCCGAAGGCGTACCCGCCGCGTTGCTGGAACAATTGGCCATCGGCGGCCGGCTGGTGATACCGGTGGGCGGCAGCGGCGCGCAAAGTTTGTTGCTGATCACTCGCACGGCTACCGGTTACAGCGATGAGATCTTGGATAAAGTCAGCTTCGTGCCGATGCGGGCGGGAATGCAATAAATCAGGTGATTCTCATCTGCTGCGCGCGATCCGGTATTGTATGGTTTGGCACACATGTTCACGCGGTGCGTGATGAACCCTGGTTTTCATATCGTTTCTCTCTCATCATTTCGCGAAGCTGGGAGTAACTTCATTGTGAGCGTCGCCGCGAGCCTTACTCGCAACGCGGCGCGATGGACGAGACTTGGCATCCACGGCTTGCTCTTGACGTTTACATTTTGGTTGAGTGGTTGCGGCAGCCTCGACACTCACCGGGTGCAAGCGGGCGAAACTTTATACTCCATCAGTTTTGGTTACGTTTGGGATTACCGGCAAATCGCCGAATGGAATCAGCTCAAACCGCCTTACACGGTTTACGAAGGCCAGATATTGCGCGTCGCGCCGCCGGTGGGCGGGGCAATTGTAGAATCGCGCAACCCGTTTGTAGAATCGCGCGATTCGGTCAAAGTAACGCCGTTGCCGCGTGCGGTGACGAAGCCGATGACGCCACTGCCGTTACCACCGTCCGTCCAGACTCAAGCCGCGCTTAATCCCAATCTGCCGATACAATGGCGATGGCCCACCGAGGGCAAATTGGTGCAAAATTTTTCCGGTGGATCGAAGGGCATCGAAATCGCCGGCAAGACCGGGCAAATGGTGCGTGCGGCGGCTGGCGGCCGCGTGGTGTATGCCGGCGGCGGCATGCTGCATTACGGCAATTTAATTATTATTAAACATAACGATGCCTTCTTGAGTGCCTATGCACATAATCGCCGGTTGCGGGTGCGGGAAGGTACGGAGGTCACGGTCGGACAACACATCGCCGACATGGGCCAGAAAACCACCGGCGATGCCGTATTGCACTTCCAAATTCGCCAAGATGGAAGGCCTATTGATCCTTTACGTTATCTACCTGTATTACGTTAATCAGGCTCACGTTAAAAATATTAAAATTTAAGATGTTTATTTAAGATGCGAAATTTTTTTCAATTTACCTCTTGCAAGTTTCGTTTAAGAGGGTCAGTCTGATAGCCCGCGCCTAGCTCTGGAAGGAGGTCCCCGGTGGACGAGTACGAAGAGCCGATGCCAATGGAAGGGCGACGTGGTCCCCACCTCTACGAGGAATGGTGGGCGGAGCCGGAAGGGCAAGAAGCCGCTGCATCTCCGCCGGAGGATGTGCCGGAGGTCGTCAAGCCTGACCGCACCGTGTTGGACCCCACGCGCATTTACCTCAGTGAAATCGGTTTTGCCCCCCTCTTAAGTGCCGAAGAAGAAGTTTACTTTTCACGCCTGGCGCAACGCGGTGATATCAGCGCCAGACAGCGCATGATCGAAAGTAATCTTCGGCTGGTAGTCAAAATCGCCCGCCACTACGTTAATCGTGGTTTAGCTCTCTTGGATCTCATTGAAGAAGGTAATCTCGGTTTGATCCGTGCGGTGGAAAAGTTCGATCCCGAACGCGGTTTCCGTTTCTCGACTTACGCCACCTGGTGGATACGGCAAACCATCGAGCGGGCCTTGATGAATCAAACCCGCACCGTACGCCTGCCCATCCACATCATTAAACAGATCAATGCCTATCTGCGCGCTTCGCGGCGCCTGGCTCAGGGATTGGATCACGATCCCAGCGCGGAAGACGTGGCGCTGGTCATGAAGCGGACCACCAGCGAAGTGGAGCATATGCTCAGTCTCAATGAGCGGGAAGTGTCGATCGACGCCGCCGGTGCGCAGGACCGTACCTTGCTGGATACCCTGCCCGATGAATCCTGGACCGATCCCAGCGAGGCGTTGGAGGATGCGGAAGCTCACGAATGCATCGATACCTGGCTCAGCGCACTCAACGATAAGCAGCGCGAAGTAGTGGAGTGGCGTTTCGGTTTGCACGGCCAGGAGGCCGCCACTTTGGAAGAGGTGGGCAATCGTATCGGCGTGACGCGGGAACGGGTACGGCAGATTCAAGTGGAAGCGCTGCGCCGCTTGCGGGAAATGATGGAACGTTCCGGCGCTTCGTCGGATACTTTCTTCGGCTAAAGGCACCTCGAAAAATTCGAGGTGCCCGCGCGGGGCAAGGATGCCCCGCTATTTTCAACCGGGCGAGCGGTTGAAAATGAAGCAAAGCGAAAACCACGTTTTTCGCTTTGCTTGGAGAAAAATTGCCGGGAAGGCCATTAAGGCGGTGCCCCGCCTTTGTGTCTTGTTCCGACCGGGATTAAATCATCATCAAGGCCGCCGCCACCCGGCGGCCGTCCGACATCAAAATGTTGTAGGTTCGGCAGGCGGCGGCGGTGTCCATCAGCTCATAACCGACGCGCGCCCGCATCAGCGGGGCCAGGACTCGCGAGTCCGGCCATTGCAGACGGGCGCCGCAACCCAGCAGTACCACTTCCACTCCCAGTTCAGCCAAAGTCCGGGTATGGTCTTCCGCCAGGTCCTGCAAGGTTTGCGGCGGCCAGTCGCGGATGAGCTGCTGCGGGGTGATGATCAAACTTTGGGTAATCACTTCTTGGCGGATGCGGCTGGCGGCCGGACCGATGGCGTCCAGCGCCGCCGGGGCGGGATCGTCATTGTCCATCGGGAGGGTAACCGTGACGCTGCCCGGCCCATAGGCGCGGATCGTATAAGAATGGCGGTTCAAGTCCAGGTTGAATTGCATGGAGAAAGTCCGTCTTGGGTCCGGTGAAAAGCCGCCCGCCCTTTTTAACCGGTGTCGGGGCGGCGCGCAAGTCCGCGCGATTGACAGGGTTTAGGACGGACGGGTAATGTGTAGCGCTTTGGTGCGCCTACGGGGCGCGTTTAGTGCTGGCTCCGCCGTGATTTTTCCCGGTTTCAGTTTTCCGGACTACTACCTTGAACGACGAATTTTCCAGAATCAAGCGGCTCCCCCCTTATGTGTTCAATATTGTCGGCGAGCTGAAGGCCAAGGCGCGCGCGCAGGGAGAGGACATCATCGACTTCGGCATGGGTAATCCCGACCAGCCCACGCCGCAGCATATCGTCGACAAGATGGTCGAGGCCGCCCAGCGCGGCGACACCCATCGTTATTCCGTGTCGAAGGGCATACCCCGTCTGCGCCGCGCGATCTGCAATTGGTACAAGAAACGCTTCGACGTCGATTTGAACATGGACAGCGAGGCCATCGTCACCATCGGTTCCAAGGAAGGCCTCGCCCATTTGGCGCTGGCCACCATGGGGCCGGGCGACGTGGCGCTGGTGCCCAATCCCTCTTATCCGATCCACCCTTACGGTTTCGTCATCGCCGGCGCCGATATTCGCCACGTGCCGCTGGTTCCCGGCGTGGATTTCTGCGACGAGTTGGAAAAAGCCATCAAGGCCTGCTGGCCAAAACCCAAGATGCTGGTGCTAAATTTCCCCGGTAATCCCACCACCCAATGCGTGGAGCTGGATTTCCTCGAGAAGGTGGTGGCGATCGCTCGCGAGCATGAGATATGGGTGGTGCACGACATCGCTTACGCCGACATCGTCTTCGACGGTTACGTGGCGCCGTCGATTTTGCAGGTGCCGGGCGCCAAGGACGTCGCCGTGGAATTCTTCACGCTGTCGAAGAGCTACAACATGCCCGGCTGGCGCATCGGCTTCATGTGCGGCAATCACAAGCTGGTGGCGGCGCTGGCGCGCATGAAATCCTATCTCGATTACGGCATGTTCACGCCGATCCAAATCGCCGCCATCACCGCGCTCGAAGGGCCGCAGGATTGCGTCGACGAGATCCGCGAACTCTATCGCCGCCGCCGCGACGTGTTGTGCAAAGGGCTCAATTCCATCGGCTGGCAAGTGACGCCGCCGCGCGGTGCGATGTTCGTGTGGGCGCCCATCCCGGAACCTTATCGCCATCTCGGCTCGTTGGAATTTTCCAAGAAATTGCTGCAAGAGGCCAAGGTCGCGGTATCGCCCGGCATCGGTTTCGGTGAACACGGCGATACCCATGTGCGTTTTGCGCTCATCGAAAACGAACACCGCACCCGCCAGGCGATCCGCGGCATCCGCGACATGTTCCGCCGCGATCAAGGCCAGCCCGGCGCGGCGCAAGTCGGTGGCGCTTAATTGATACCTGTAATTTCCGCGCGTTGATTGATCGCATGACGAGCTGGCTGATCCAAGGAGAAAAATATTGAATTCGGTAAAGGTAGGACTGCTGGGCCTCGGCACGGTGGGCGGCGGCACGGTGAGCGTGCTCAAACGCAACGCCAAGGAAATCGAGCGCCGCGCGGGTCGCGGCATCGTCGTCACCCACGCCGCCGCCCGTGATTTGCGGCGCGTGCGTAATTGCGACCTGGCCGGCATTCAACTCACCGACGATCCCTTCGCGGTGGTGAACAATCCCGACGTGGACGTGGTGGTCGAATTGATCGGCGGCACGCTCGCCGCGCGCGAACTGGTGAGCAAGGCCATCGCCAACGGCAAACACGTGGTCACCGCCAACAAGGCGCTGATCGCCAAACACGGCAACGAACTCTTCGCTCAGGCGCAAGCCAAGGGTGTGATGGTGGCTTTCGAAGCGGCGGTGGCCGGCGGCATTCCCGTCATCAAAGCGATACGCGAAGGGCTCGCCGGCAACCGCATCGAATGGCTGGCGGGCATCATCAACGGCACCGGCAATTTCATCCTCAGCGAAATGCGCGATAAAGGCCGCGACTTCGCCGACGTGCTGGCCGAAGCCCAGCGGTTGGGATACGCCGAGGCCGATCCCACCTTCGACGTGGAAGGTATCGACGCCGCGCACAAACTTACCATCCTCGCCTCCATCGCCTTTGGCATCCCGCTGCAATTCGACCGCATATATACCGAAGGCATCAGCAAGATCACCGCCGAAGATGTGAACTATGCGGAAGAACTGGGCTATCGCATCAAACACCTCGGCATCGCGCGTCGTACCGAACAAGGCGTGGAGCTGCGCGTACATCCCACTTTAATTCCCTATCGCCGTCTGATCGCCAACGTCGATGGCGTGATGAACGCGGTGCTGGTGAAGGGCGACGCGGTGGGACCGACTTTGTATTACGGCGCCGGTGCCGGTGCCGAGCCGACCGCTTCGGCGGTGGTGGCCGATCTGGTGGACGTGGTGCGCGCGCTTACCGCCGATCCGGAAAACCGCGTGCCCCATCTCGCTTTCCAGCCCGACGCGCTGGCGGACATTCCCATTCTCCCTATGAGCGAAGTGGAGACCGCGTATTATCTGCGCATGGAGGCGGAAGATCGTCCCGGCGTGCTGGCCGATGTCACCCGTATCCTCGCCGATGCCGGCATCAGCATCGAGGCCATCATTCAAAAAGAACAGGCGCCCGAAGCGCAACATGTGCCGGTGATCATGCTCACCCATCGCATGCGCGAGCGGCAGATGAACGAGGCGATCCAACGCATCGAAGCCCTGGGCTCCATCAACGGCGCGGTGACGCGGATTCGCGTGGAGTATTTGAACAAGAATTGATTCAATCCCGAAGGCGGCACGCGTCACTCGCCGGTGGAGTGGATGAAAACTTTGAGAGTGATTCCCTCTCCCGCGGGCGGGAGAGGGGCAGGGTGAGGGAGCCTGACTATGTGAGGTGCTCCGGTAACGTCATGGCGGTCGACGCTACGCCCTCACCCCAGCCCTCTCCCGCCCGCGGGAGAGGGGATATGACTTTGAAATAATAGATGGGTGCGATCCGGGGCATTATTGACGCAGCGGTTGTTATCGGCCGCGAGCCCTGGTCGCTCCTCGCCGTTCAAAATTTTTAATGGAGGTTCCATGCCGTTCCGTTCCCGCTACACCGGTTTGATCGACAAATACCGTGACCGCCTGCCGGTGCACGACGATACCCGCATCATCAGTCTCGGCGAAGGCAACACGCCGCTGATCCGCTTGAACAACATTCCCCGTGAAGTGGGCAAGGACGTGGACATCTACGTCAAATACGAAGGTCTCAATCCCACCGGTTCATTTAAAGATCGCGGCATGACCATGGCGGTGACTAAAGCGGTGGAAGAGGGCAGCCGCGCCATCATCTGCGCTTCCACCGGCAACACCTCGGCGTCCGCCGCCGCGTATGCCTCGCGCGCCGGCATCGCCGCCTTCGTGCTGATCCCCGACGGTAAGATCGCCATGGGCAAACTCGCCCAGGCCTTGATGCACGGTGCCTGCGTGATTCAAATCAAAGGCAACTTCGACGACGGTATGGAACTGGTGAAACAAGTCGGCAAAGAGGCGCCGGTGACCATCGTCAACTCGATCAATCCGTTTCGTCTGCAAGGCCAGAAGACCGCCGCCTTCGAGATCATCGAAGAACTGGAATGCGCGCCGGATTATCACTGCCTGCCGGTCGGCAACGCCGGCAACATCAGCGCGCATTGGATGGGCTATAAGGAATATAAAGACCACGGCATCGTCAACAGTCTGCCGAAAATGATCGGTTATCAAGCTGCCGGTTCCGCGCCCTTCATGCGCGGCGGCCCGGTGGGTAATCCCGAGACGGTCGCGACCGCGATCCGCATCGGCCATCCGCAAAGCTGGGACAAGGCCTGGGTCACCCAAAAAGAATCCGGTGGCTGGTTCGACGAATGCAGCGACGCGGAAATCCTCGCCGCGCAGGCCCTGCTGGCGCGTAAAGAAGGCATCTTCTGCGAACCGGCTTCCGCCGCGTCGCTGGCCGGCGCGTTGCGCGACATCAACAACGGCAAGATACCCGCCGGCAGCAAAATCGTCTGCACCCTCACCGGCCACGGTTTAAAAGACCCGGACATCGCCATCAAACAAAACCAAGCCAAGATGATCAACGTCGAAGCCACGCTCGACGCTGTGAAAAAAGCGTTGTTGGAGAATATGGCGGGGTGAGTGTTTATGGCGGGCGGTGAGAGCTTGGGCTTCGAGAAATCGGCCGAACCTGTGGGTTCTAATTTACAGGAACCATCTCCAATCAAATCATGCGTCCGGCACACGAGCGTATCACCAAATTCGTAGGCTGGGATGAGGCGAAGCCGAATCCCAGCTAAGCCATTGGGTTTAAACCTACCCCGACGCCACTTAAACAGTTACAGTACACCACATTGACAGTGTGTAGCCGTATGGATACATTCGGTTCATGATTGAAATCCGTAAGACGGAAGCCTATGTCAAGTGGCTCGATGGCCTGCCTGATATCCGCGCGCGGGCTCGTATTCTGGTACGAATCGAACGCTTGGTGGCCGGAAATCCGGGGGACGTTAAGTCCGTGGGTGAAGGCGTCTCGGAGATGCGCATCGATTACGGCCCCGGCTACCGGGTGTATTACAAGAAACATGGCCGCGCGGTGTTAATTCTCCTGGCTGGTGGTGATAAACGGAGCCAGACCAGTGACATCAAAACCGCTTTGCGCTTGGCTCGTAACCTGTAGGAACTCATCATGACTAAGACCCGTACTAGTCGTTACGATGTTGCCGAACACCTCCGCACTCCGGAAGAAATGGCGGCCTATCTGGAAGCTTGCTTAGAGGAGGCAAATGGAGATGCCGCTTTTATCGCCAAGGCGTTGGGTGACATCGCACGTGCCAAGGGCATGTCGCAAGTGGCACGTGACGCCGGTCTCTCCCGCGAAAGTTTGTATAAGGCACTCTCTGGAGAACGAAGCCCTGGTTTCGATACTATCCTCAAGGTCATTGAAGCCCTAGGCTTGAAATTGCATGCGCAAGCAGTACTAGCGGCTGCCCAACAAGGCACCCCAGCCGACGCCCCTGTCGCCGCTTCGCGTCGCCGGAGACGCAGCTGAGTTTAGAGCTCGTAGGGCGGAAGCCCAAAGGGCGTTCCGCCGCACGGCTTTGGCAAGATAGGTTAGGAGTGCAACCACATGGCGCTCACATTCGGCGGATCGCGTTGCACGCATCCGCCCTACCGAGCTGCACTCGTCGGCACCTGCCCCGATTCATCACTTGGCAAGGTGATGGCTGACGCCATCCAAGTTCTCCTCGAAATAGATGGCATTCTACTACGACCAATGCAACGTGGAAGTGGGCGGCCTGTGGGCACCGCAATATCAGTGGCGAAAACTCGAAACTCTCATGCACGTCATTGGCGCTGATGAAGTAACAACAAAACGGCTTTTGCTTGAGGTAGGGGCTCGTGCGCCAGAGGACGGTCAACCTCTTTGGGGGTTAATCGAGCGTAATCCACTGCCAAAAGGAAACCAGTGAGGCCCAACAAGGCACTCCAGCCGACGTTCTATCGGCGCTCCGCGCCGCCAGAGACGCGGCTGAGTTTCGTTGTTGGGGCGAGGATGAAGGCATGGAGTTGAGGTCGTATTGCAAGTATTTCGGATCATCTGAGGACGTACTCGACGGCGTTTTTGATAAGTGGAAGATCCGATTTACCCAGCCTTGGGGCCTAAACGATCCGCTTGAGGGAACGCCTGCGCTCCAGTTCGCACGTGGTAGTGACGAACACTTCTACGAACATGATGGAATAACCTATCCAAGTGAACGGCTCTTCTATCGCGTCCAAGTTGTAGAGGCTCTGGTTAATGCCTACGGGATGCTCTCCTTAACCAGAATACCGGATTCATTTCAAATGTGGGCTCTTTACGCGGATGGCCATCGCGGCTTTGCTATTGAGTTTACCGAAGGGTTTCAAAACCACTCTTGCATAAAGGGTCTGGATGGACGGAACTATCCGATTGAGCCAGTGACGTATGTCGATGAATACGCGATTGATCCAGATGAGTTTATTGAGAATGGCAAGGTGGATCGGGAGCGCCTTGTTAAGGCGGTGTTCTTTCGGAAAACGCTTCGGTGGCAGTACGAAAGAGAGTATCGGATGGTGCGGCCATTATCGGATTGCGGGACCTACACCGCCAAACCAGGGTTCAAAACAAGTTATCGAGACGGCGGGTTGTATCTGTTTGACCTTGCGCCGCAATGTATCGCGTCGGTCGTATTTGGGGCGCATATGTCCGTTGAACACAAACACTTTATATATGAGCGGGTAAAGGACAAAGGGGTCGCATTGTTCCAATCCTGCCTCTTGCCCTCTCAGAAGGATGATGACGGGCATCAAGGAAAGCTGCTCCTGATTCCTATCGAACAGTTTGGAAACGCTGAGACGTTCTTTCAACTGCGGCCTCAGGTGTTTTCATCTCTTGATAGCGAGGATCCTGCCCGACCAAAGGAGATCCGACAAGTTGATAGCTTGGCGGAGCTTCCGTACTACCAAGGCTTTTCGACAGAAGTAGAGGCGTACCAGGCTGCAATGCGTGCCAAAAGGAAAGACTAACGCATGCCCAACAATCGGCTCCAGGCGACGCACAAAAGCGCACCACCTTTCCTGCTATTTCTCGCTTTGGGTGCGGCGCTTTTGTGCGAGCCTGAGCCGAGGCGTTCGGCTCCAGAAAATAAAACAGAAGATTTGTCGTGAAAAACCGGGACAGATTTATTTACCCCTTTGGAGAGTATCTTTCGTAGACAAGGTGGAAGAAAAGTGGGTTGAAAAGTGCGCATCCGGCAGGCCGCAAAAGGCTGCGCCAAATGAATAGTAGTTTGTGATTGACGAGAGAATAAATAAATCTGAGGTACCCCCGCATTTCCGGACAAGTGGTTAAGCGACTTTTGCCATCATCTCG
>CAKKSB010000074.1 GCA_919903055.1 Gammaproteobacteria bacterium
CAGCGGTATTGTTGGAATTGGCGATGCTGTTGTCTGAGTTGTCCGAGTTGTCGCGCAGATCATTCCCATTTCCAGAATCCGTGACCAGAGTGCCGCTATTGCCAGAATTGCCGTTGGTGCTGTTATTGTTGTTGGAATCAGCGGTATTGTTGGAATTAGCCGTATTGTTGGAATCAGCGGTGTTGATGCTGTTATCGGAATTGTCCGAATTGTCGCTCAGATCATTCCCATTCCCAGAATCAGTGACCAAGATTCCGCTGTTGCCAGAATTACCGTCGGTGCTGTTGTCTGAGTTGTCGGAATTATCCGAATTATCGCTCAGGTCGTTGCCGTTGCCGGAATCGGTGACTAGGACCCCGTTATTGTTGGCATTGCCGTCGGCAGCGACGCTGTTGTCGCTATTGTCGGAGTTGTCGCTGTTGTCATTGTTGGAGTCCGCGGTGTTGGTGCTGGAGTCGTTATTGGAGTCCGCGATGTTGGTGCTGGAGTCGCTGTTATCGGAATTATCGGAGTTATCCGAATTATCGCTGTTGTCGGAATTATCGCTCAGGTCGTTGTCGTTGCCGGAGTCCGTGACCAACAGACCGCTGTTGCCGGCATTGCCGTCGGCCGCGACGCTGTTGTCGCTGTTGTCGTTGTTGGAGTCCGCCGTGTCGGTGCTGGAGTCGTTGTTGGAATCTGCTGTGTTGGTGCTGTTATTGGTGTTGTCGGTGCTGCTGTCGGCGACGGAGTTATCGGAATTATCGGAGTTATCACTATTATAGTTATTGCTGTCGGCGACAGTGTTGTCGGTGTTGTCGGTGGTGCTGTTGTTAGTGTTGTCGGTGCTGTTGTCGTTATTGCTGTCGGCAGTGCTGTTATCGCTGTTATCCGAGCTGTTTGAATTGTCTGAACTATTGGAGTTGTCTGAATTGTCGCTCAAGTCGTTGCCGTTGCCGGAATCATTCACGCTTACCGCGACCGAATCTTCGCTGGCGGACGAGGCGCCATTGCTGGATGTGGAATCCGCCCATACCGGGGTAGAAAGGCCTAAAGCGAAGGTTACTGCTACAACTATAAGTTTCTTGTCCATGATTCTCTCCTGAGTTGTTATCATTACGTCGCAACTATGTGGATTATTGCGAGCGCTAATTAGCAGTCGGGTTTTTATACGGCATGACCCCACTATCGCGCATGCGATGGGTGCGCGGTGCAATCCATGCGCCAGCATTAATAGTTTTCTCTAAGTTTATGAATGAGTAATTTTTTGAGATGTCGATTTATCTTGATACTGCAACAGTGACAAGAATATCGACGATTAGAAAGTGATCGCGCGCTAGGGTTTCTACTTAGCGCTGATACTTAATGATTTATAACGTGATGATTAAAAAACAATTACTGAGTTTGAGTTGTTGTAAATATTTTCGACATACTGCGTCGATAGTTTAATCGCGTCGAGTATATGAGAATATATTTATCAAAATATAATGAAATTATATTTAATGTTTTCAATGCTGTTCAATTAATAGCGTTCAGCAGTGATTGATCGAAGCATTAAGCATGTTGTTCGAGTGCCCATGACACATGTTCACGCACGAGTTGTGATGGATGAGAAAGCCGTTGCCGCAAAGCATGAAGCGCTTCTTCGCTGGTGGGGGCATTGCCGAGGGCTACGGCGATATTGCGCAGCCAATTGAGGTGGCCGATGCGGCGGATGGCGCTGCCTTCGGTACGTTTGAGAAATTCTTCTTCAGTCCATGCGAATAAATCGATAAGGCTGGGCGCGTCGAGTTGGTGGCGGGTGAGAAAGTCGTCTTCGGCGCTCAGCCGCGCGAAGCGGTTCCACGGGCACACCAGCTGACAATCGTCACAACCGTAGATGCGGTTGCCGAGCATGGCGCGGAATTCCACGGGGATGCTGCCGCGCAATTCGATGGTGAGATACGAGATGCAGCGGCGGGCATCGAGCTGGTAAGGGCCGATGATGGCGCGGGTCGGGCAGACGTCGATACAGGCGCGGCAGGTGCCGCAGTGGTTGACGCCGGCGCTGTCCACCGGCAACGGCAGGTCGGTGTAGATTTCACCGAGGAAAAACCACGAACCGGCGCCGCGGTTGAGCAGATTGGTGTGTTTGCCGATCCAGCCCAGCCCGGCCTTCTCGGCGATGGCCTTTTCCAAGACCGGCGCGCTATCGACGAAGACCCGGTAACCGAAGCCGCCGATCGCCGCTTCTATTTTGGTCGCCAGTTGCTGCAGCCGTTGCCGCAGCACTTTGTGATAGTCGCGCCCCAGGGCGTAGCGGGAGACGTAGCCCAGGTCCGGGCGCGCCAGCACGTCGTCCGGGTGGGTGCTGTCGGGAGGGAGATAGTCCATCCGCGCGGAGATGACCCGCAAGGTATTCTCTACCAGTTCGGCGGGGCGGCTGCGTTTACTGCCGTGACGGGCCATGTAGTCCATCTCGCCGTGGTGGCCGGCCGCCAGCCATGTTTGCAAATGGGCTTCGTGGGCGCCGAGTTCGGTGTCGGTGATGCCCAGTTGCTGAAAGCCCAGCGCCTCGCCCCAGCGTTTGATGTCGGCGGCGAGTTGCGCCCAATCGGCGGGCGGTGTCGGTGTGGTGCTCTGTCGCGGGTCTGGCATAGCCGTTATGATAGCCGCCATGCGAGATTTACCCCAGGCCCTTTATACCGCGCAGGCCGTGCGCGAACTCGATCGCCTCGCGCTCGAGCAATACGGCATTGCCGGTTTGACGCTGATGACCCGCGCCGGCGAGGCGGTGTTCCGCGAACTGCGCCGGCGTTGGCCGCGGGCGCGGCGGGTGGCGGTGGTATGCGGCGCGGGCAATAACGGCGGCGACGGTTTCGTGGTGGCGCGACTGATCTACGCGGCGAATCTGCCAGTGACGGTGAGTTTGCTGGGCGACGCGGCGCAACTTAACGGCGACGCGCGCCTGGCCTATGAGGCCATGACCTCGGCGGGTTTGAACGCCGAGCTATTTTCAGCGGACGCCGTGCGGCAGGCCGACGTCGTGGTGGATGCGTTGTTCGGCACCGGTTTGGATCGCGAGCCGCGCGGCCTTTACCTCGAGGCGATCACCGCCATCAATAACAGCGCTGTGCCGGTGATCGCGGTGGACATCCCCTCCGGCTTGCACGCGGATACCGGCGCGGTGTTGGGCGCGGCGGTGCGTGCTCGCGTTACGGTGAGTTTTATCGGGCTCAAGCAGGGTTTGTTCACCGGTGAGGGACCCGAGCAGTGCGGTGAGATCGTCTTTGACGATTTAGCGATATCGCCGGAAGCGTACAACCACATAGCCCCCACCGCTTTGCTCACTAATAATGATGAACTGGCGGCCCGCCTGCCGCGCCGTGACCGCACCGCGCACAAAGGCTCTCACGGTCATGTGTTGATCGTCGGCGGCGATGCCGGCATGGCGGGCGCGGCGCGGATGGCGGCGCAGGCGGCGGCGCGGGTCGGCGCCGGTTTGGTCAGCATCGCCACCCATCCTCGACATGCCGCGTTCTGCGCAGCGGTCCAGCCGGAAATCATGTGCCACGCCGTGGCGGACGGCCATGACTTGCGATCGTTATTGCAACGCGTCAGTGTGGTGGCGGTGGGGCCGGGTTTGGGTACCGCCGCTTGGGGCAAGAGTTTATTCGACACGGTGCTCGATAGTGGCTTGCCCCTGGTGGTGGATGCCGACGCTTTGAATCTTTTGGCTCAAGATCCCGCGCGGCGGCACAACTGGGTGCTGACGCCCCATCCCGGCGAGGCGGCCCGTTTATTGGAAATGAGCGTGGCCGAAATCCAGTCGGATCGGTTTACTGCTGCGCGCGCATTGGCCGCGCGTTATGACGGCGTGGCGGTATTGAAAGGCGCGGGCAGTTTGATCGCCGGCACTTCCGGGCCGGTGGCGGTGTGCGGCGCGGGCAATCCCGGCATGGCGACGGGCGGCATGGGCGATGTACTTACCGGCGTGATCGCCGGGCTCATCGCGCAAGGGCTGACCATCGCGGAAGCGGCGCGGCTGGGCGTGCATCTTCATGCCCGCGCCGGCGATGCCGCCGCCTGCGATGGCGAGCGCGGCATGCTGGCGACGGATTTGTTGCCGAAGCTGCGTTACTGGGCCAATCCCGATTTATGGAACGGTTGATCCCCGACGAAGCGGCCACATTGGCCTTGGGCGCGGCGCTGGCGCAGGCCTGCGCGCCGGGCACGGTGATTTATCTGGTGGGCGAGCTCGGCGCGGGCAAGACCACCCTGGTTCGCGGTTGGCTGCGCGCCTTGGGTTATCAAGGCGCCGTGAAAAGTCCTACGTATACCTTGGTCGAGCCTTATGACGTGGCGGCCTTGCGCGTTTATCACTTCGATCTCTATCGCCTAACCGATCCCGAGGAATTGGAATATCTCGGCTTGCGCGATTGCCTGGACGGCCATTCGCTGCTGTTGATCGAATGGCCATCGCGTGGCGGTGATAGATTGCCTCCCGCTGATTTGACGATCACCCTGCAACACCAAGTCGCGGGCCGGCGGGTAAGCATCGTCGCCCACACGCCGCGCGGCGATTCCCTGCTTTCCCAACTCGACATGGCGGGCTTCAGCCCCGCTTGAGGCAGGCCGATAGCCGTTGGTGAATGGCAGATAGCGGCGACTATTGTATCCACCAGACAACATCGTGACCTAACTAGCCGATTCAATTTAAAAATGCTTGCGAAACTCATCATGGTTCGGTATATCATGCCGGAGAGCGCTACAGGGACGCGGAGATGAAAAGAATATTGGCTCTATTATTGTTATTGGTATCCGCCGCAAGTCAGGCGGCGACCAAGGTGGAACAGGTGCGACTCGCCGCCGCCTCCGATATTACCCGTGTCGTGTTTCATTTGAGCGCGTCGAGCACCTATAAACTATTCAGTCTGCCCAATCCCAACCGGGTGGTCGTCGATATCGCCGATGCCCGTTTCGCCACCTCGCTGGCCGGGGTGGATTTCACCGGCAGCGCGGTGAAAACCTTGCGCACCGGTCCCCGCGACGGCGGCGCTTTGCGGATCGTATTGGAAGTCAACGGCAAACCCAAGCCCAAGAGTTTCATCCTCCAGCCTTCCGAGGGACAAGGTTATCGCTTGGTCGTGGACTTGGAATCGCCGGGGGTGGTTAACCAGGCGCAGGCTGTGCCGAGCCCGCTTCCCACCCCGGTCACCGTGCCGGTGGTCAACGCTACACCCAATGTCGCCGCCGCGCCGCCCGTGGAAAACATGGCCGCAAGCCCCGTCCCCGCCAACAACGCCGACGAAACGCTGCGCGATCTGGTGATCGCCATCGATGCCGGCCACGGCGGCGTCGATCCCGGCGCCATCGGTCCGCGCGGTACCCAGGAAAAAGACGTGGTCCTCGCCATCTCGCGCCAGCTCGAAAGTCTGATCCGGGCCGAACCCGGCATGCGGCCGGTGATGGTGCGCGACGGCGATTATTTCGTGCGGCTGCGCGACCGGGTCAACAAGGCCCGCGACGGCAAGGCCGATTTGTTGATCTCGATCCACGCCGACGCGGTGAACGAGCGTTCGGCGAAAGGCTCGTCGGTGTACGTGCTCTCCAGCCGCGGCGCCAGCAGCGAGGCGGCGCGCTGGCTGGCCGAAAAGGAAAACGCCTCCGACCTGGTGGGCGGGGTGAGCCTGGACGACAAAGACGGCGTATTGAAATCGGTGCTGCTGGACTTGTCGCAAACCGCCTCCATCGAGGCCAGCCTGACCGCCGGCGGCCAGGTCTTGCGTTATCTCAAGGATGTGAATCAATTACACCGTCACCGCGTCGAGCAGGCGGGCTTCGTGGTGTTGAAGGCGCCGGACATTCCTTCAATGTTGGTGGAAACCGCCTTTATTTCCAATCCGGATGAAGAAAGAAAGCTTGGTTCGGCCGCTCACCAGCGCCAACTCGCGCTAGCCATACTCAGCGGCGTGAAAGATTACTTTCGGACCCACGCTCCGCCCGGTACCAAGCTGGCCTTGTGGAATTCCTCGCGTCAGCACGTGGTCGCGCGAGGCGATACCCTGTCGGGCATCGCCGATCGTTACGGTATCAGCATAGCCCAATTGCGGGTGAGTAATAAAATCTCCGGCGACCGCCTGCCGTTGGGCGGCGTATTGCGCATACCCTCCAGCGACGGCACCTGATATTTTCAATATCCGTCACCGACGGGGCGAACGGTTCACCGTTCGCCCCGTTTTGCTTTTATAATCCCCGGCATCTTCGTCTCGGATGCCGGCCGCCGTTCATGTCCACCACGCGTATTCAACTCCTGCCCGCTATCCTCGCCAATCAAATCGCCGCCGGCGAAGTGGTGGAGCGGCCGTCCTCGGTCGTCAAGGAACTGGTGGAAAACAGCCTCGACGCCGGGGCGCGCCGCATCGACATCGAGGTGCGGGAGGGCGGAATCAGCCTGATTCGGGTGCGCGACGACGGCGGCGGTATCCATCGCGACGACCTGGCCCTGGCCCTCAGCCGCCACGCCACCAGCAAGATCCGCAGCTTCGACGATCTGATCGCGGTGCGCAGCCTGGGTTTCCGCGGTGAGGCTTTGCCGAGTATCGGTTCGGTGTCGCGGCTGAGTCTGATCTCGCGGGTGATGGATGGCGACGGCGGCTGGCGGGTGGACAGTGACGGCGAGCGATTCAGCGAACCCGCGCCCGCCGCCCATCCCACCGGCACCACGGTGGAAGTGCGCGATTTATTTTTCAACACACCGGCGCGGCGCAAATTCTTGCGGGCCGAGCGCACCGAGTTCAATCACCTCGAAGAAGTGGTCAAGCGCATCGCCCTGAGCCGCTTCGACGTGAGTTTCAACTTGAGCCACAACGAACGCCCGGTGCACGGCTTGCGCGCCGCCGCCAACGACGTGGAACGCGCCAGACGGGTGGCCGCCCTATGCGGACAAACTTTCATCGAGAGCGCGGTGGAGATTTGCTTCGACGCCGGCGAGCTGCGATTGCGCGGCTGGATCGGCCTGCCGACCTTTTCGCGCAGCCAGTCCGACATGCAGCATTTCTACGTCAACGGCCGGGTGGTGCGCGACAAGCTGGTGGCCCACGCCATCCGCCAAGCGTATCAGGACGTGTTGTTTCACGGCCGCCATCCCGCCTTCGTGTTGTACCTCGACGTTCCGCCGCAGGATGTGGACGTCAACGTGCATCCCACCAAACACGAAGTGCGTTTCCGCGAAGGCCGTACCGTGCATGATTTTCTGTTTCGCGGCATACACGATGCGCTGGCGCAGGTGCGGCCCGCAAGCGTACCCGCACCCTTCGAATCGACATCGCCGGAGCACGCGATGTCCGCGGCGGCCGCGCGGCCGTGGAACTCGGCGGCATACGGGCGGCCCGCCAGCCAGTCGCATCTGTCCTTGGCGGTGAAGGAACAGATCGACGCCTACGGCGCCTTGCATCCGCCGGTTCACGGCATGCCGAACGAGTTACCGCGCACTGCGGAGCAGGGCATCCCGCCGTTGGGTTACGCCATCGCGCAATTGCACGGCGTGTACATCCTCGCGGAAAACAGCGACGGCTTAGTGGTGGTGGACATGCACGCCGCCCACGAGCGCATCACCTATGAACGCATGAAGCAGGCCCACGAGCAGGGCCGTGTCATCTCGCAACCCTTATTGGTGCCGGTGACTTTGCAAGTGAGTGAACACGAGGCGCGGCTCGCCGAGGAACATCACGAAGTATTCGCGCAACTGGGTTTCGAGATAAATCGTTTAGGCCCGGATACCTTGGCGATCCGTCAATTGCCCGCGCTGTTGTGCGATGCCGACGTCACGCCGCTGGTGCGCGACGTATTGGCGGATCTGGCGACTCACGGCGGCAGCGCGCGGATCAGCGAACATCTCAATGAATTGATGGCCACCATGGCCTGTCACGGCGCGGTGCGCGCCCACCGCAAACTCAGCCTGCCGGAAATGAACGCCCTGCTGCGCGACATGGAGCGCACCGAACGCAGCGGCCAGTGCAACCACGGCCGACCGACTTGGATGCCATTGCGGATGGACGAGCTGGATAAATTGTTTCTGCGCGGGCGTTGAGCGCGCGGAATTTATTTTTAGAGAAATGGCGCTGAAGATCTCAAAAGTGGCTGGTGATTACTATGAAGCTGAGGTTACTCCACCGCACTCAACGAAGCCTTGGAAAACACCAACGCCGCTTCGTCTCAGAAAGCTGATAGATGAGTTAGAGTCACAAGGCTGTCATCAAACCGATATTGGCGATGCCCTAAATCAAATAGACCCTGATTGGTTATCGCATCTGAGCTGATGTTGCAAAGGGGGCAGGCAATGTCGCGGATAACATCCTTAACGCGGAACGCATTGCAAGCAATAGATACGCTTGCTTGCCCACGTGAATATAAATTGTTGCGATGGGAATATGTAGATTTCCGGGCAACTCCTTAGCCTTCGGGCGGGATGTTTATTTACTCAAGCGCAGTGCGCGCGGAGCTTATTCCAGCGCCGTCACCCGTAACCTAAGCCGTTTGTCTTCCTGTCCATGTGTCTTGGCGCTGCGCGTAATGAGGCCAGACTGGTCGTTGTTGTCCGCGCTGGTACTGGCGCCGAGCAAGATCCATTCGCCCAATTTGCCGGAAACCGTAGTTGTGAGGGCTTGCGTGTCGAGCACCGGCGGCGAGGTGTGGGCTTGAGCGCTGCTCTGTCGCGGGCTGATTTCGACGGTGACATGTTCGCCGTTCAAACGCGGACGGGCGTAAAAGCCGCTGCCGGTTTTTAGATACTCGGTGCGTTGTTCGAACGATAAATCGCCACGGTTTGTTTCGATACGGTAATTGTTATAGGGCAAGAGTTTTCCCACGTCGATGAAGGCCTCGCCGCCTTCGACGACCTGCACTTGCTGTTGTAGATCGCCGTCGGCGCGGGAGCGGGTACTCAACACGCGGACGCGTGCGCCGGCGTTCGCGCTGTCCTCAGTCGCGTTCATCTCGGCGTTGATTCGCGTCTCATCGCGGTTCGCCGCGGCGGCGGAGACGTATTGCACGGTGAGCAACAAACGCCGCAAGGGCCGATCGAGTTGATCGAGTAGCGCATGAATATCGCGAAGAGTGGCGGCTTGGGCGCGGATGATCAGCCGGGAGTCCAGCGCGCTGACCGATTCATCCGCATGCAACAGCGGTTTGATGACCGGGAGGAGTTCGCCGGCGGAGCGGTGTTTCAGTGCGATGATTTCCAGCGTCGCCTGATCCGCATAAGCAGGATTGAGTGCGCACAGCAACACGACGAATTTACAGACAAAGGCGGCGCAGTTTCGGGTCTGCCGCACTGCTTTGCCAAACATCGTTGAAAAAAACCAGTAATCTGCGCTTTTCAATGGGAGCATGAAAATAACGGTCCCTTCCGAGCGGTCGGCGAATTTACGGTGGGGGTAGCTCATGCCATCCATCACCAGCAAGGCTTCATTATACTTTCGGTATTGCTCCGGTGGTTTGCGCACTTCGATGAAGCTGGTGAGCCGTTGGCAGAGCGGGATCAAACGATGTCCGTATTTCACCGCCCGGCTGGAATCCTTGACCAGGATCCGGATCGCCGCCGCCTGTTTGCGCGAATGACCAAGCCGCGCATCGTGTTGACTGTATTGAAGCCCCAGCGCACGGTTTTGTAGCTGGGATAACTACGCGGTAATGTCGCTGTGTACCGATATTGAGTCGAATACGGCGTCGAGTACCGTGCGAATGGGATCGGTTTGTGGCTAGGGTGGTTTCTGAAATTTTTCCTCGGGACTCTCGAGTCCATGCTCACTGAGCATCGCTCAGCTATAGCATGCAGCCGATTCTCTTCACTTGAAGTATTTATTAATATTTATTAATCCGGTGGCCCAATACGTGGTTTAGACGTTTTCCCCCTGACAGGGGAAGGAACGTGTTCAGATATATTTGGTTTGAGATAGATTCTAGGAAAAGAATTAAGACATTTGACACCCAATTCTTTCGATGCCTATTATTACTGGAGATAGTGTGAGCACCGAAGAGTCGGGCACTGCCAAAAAATAATAAATTGTAGGGACACGTTCACTAAAAATAGGGATCCAATGCGTACAGCCAGACATCTTCTCGCGAGTGTTTTGCTCGCGTGTTCATTTGCGCCGTCATTGCAGGCCGCAAGCAGTCC
>CAKKSB010000075.1 GCA_919903055.1 Gammaproteobacteria bacterium
ATGCTTAAGGCTTGCTTCCAATCCAGCGCCACCGTGATTCCGCCCCCGGCCGATCCTAATTTCTCACCAAGAAAAACCTGTCCATAATACGCCCGTCAACCCTAGATCGACAAAAAATCAATTTAATTGAATGTCCTCCGTATCGAATAGCCAAGCGCGAGCGCAAGTCTACAAGATGAAAGTTACAACATCTCTCACTCTCAAGCGTTGTACGCGACGCTCAACGTCACCCACGATTCATCCATCCTGCAAATTTATGCAACTTAAATTACACTCTCACGGCAGACAGGGCTTGCTTTATGCACAGTATTGTCATTCAAAATTCAGCGGCCCACCTATTTTAATAATTACGCACCTTGCCGGCCTCGGATATCCTAAGTCTTTGTTTTATTATAAAGTCGGTTAATTGCTGGAGATTGCGTCATTTTTTCCAAGCCCAATATCGACGGGTCTTTCCGGGATTTGATCGCATTCTTTCCACAAACTTATCCACAGATATTGTGCATAGTCTGAAAAGATGAACAGGGGCGGGTAATTAATCGCTCCAAATGACATCTCTTCTTAACTTGCATACGGCGTTATCCGATGCGGGCAGGTGAAATGGATGCGGGGGATTTCAAAGCGGAAAAGGACGATGAGATAAAAAACCCGCAACTATGCTCAACGCCAACGGAACAAGACCCAGCGCGGGGGAACCACGGCGGAATCGAGATCGCGCTCGCGGGTTTCGAGGTTGCCGTCACCGTCCGTGTCGACCAGGTAATAAGGAGCACCCTGCGCGGGCGTGACCTTAATCATATAAAGCTGATTGGCGATGCGGTATTCCTCGATCGCCTCGCCACCGCGCTGAATGATCGTCACCTCCGGTTCAGCGCTTTCATTACCGGGCACGACATCCGGCTCGGCGGCATACGCTGTCATCGAAAACAGCCCGGCGATTAACAACCAGCGCACTACAGACATCACGGAATAGTCCTTTATTTGGATGGTTACAAATCCAGCAGCATCTCTTGCTCTTCGGCGGAAGGCTCGAAGCCGCGGCTTTCATAATGATTAAAGATAGCATCCACCACTTCTTCCGGCTTGTCCAACACCTGGATGAGATTGAGATCGGACTCGTCGATGGTGCCTTCGGTGACCAGCGTGGTTTTGAACCAATTAATCAAACCTTCCCAAAATGGCTTGTGGACCAGGATGATGGGAATGCGGCGGGTCTTGCCGGTTTGCACCAGGGTGAGAATTTCCGCCAGCTCGTCGAGGGTGCCGAAACCGCCGGGCAACACCACGTAGGCCGAGGCGTATTTGACGAACATCACCTTGCGCGAGAAGAAATGCCGGAAATGCAGGGAGATGTCTTGATATTGATTAGTGCTCTGCTCCATCGGCAACACGATGTTGAGGCCGATGCTGGGCGACTTGCCGGCGAAGCAACCTTTGTTAGCGGCTTCCATCAAGCCCGGGCCGCCGCCGCTCACTACGCTGAATCCGGCGTCCGACAGGGCGCGGGCGATGTCCTCGGTGAGTTTGTAATAAGGGTGATCCGGCGGCGTGCGCGCCGAACCGAAGATGCTGACGGAGGGTTTGATCTGCGCCAGGCGCTCGAAGCCCTCGACGAATTCCGCCATGATCTGAAAGATCTTCCAGGATTCCCGGCTCAGCATGGTGTCGTTGAGGGGCATCATGCTGGGGTGATTCGCTCGGTGTTTGTCGTCCATACTCATCTCTTATAGTGGTTCCCTGTGACTACTATCGGCGTGGCGAAGGAAGATTTTTAGTACAATCCCTTACCTTAAAATTAATTGAGCAGAGCCGGCCGGACCGCCCATGACCCCATCACAACCCAAGCCGCTCGTACTCGTCGACGGTTCATCCTACCTGTATCGCGCCTTTTACGCGCTGCCGCCGCTCACCAACAGCCGGGGCGAACCCACCGGCGCGGTGTACGGCGTGCTCAATATGCTGCGCAAGCTGCTGGCCGATTACGACCCGGATTACGTGGCGGTGGTGTTCGACGCCAAGGGCAAGACGTTTCGCGACGACCTGTTCGCACAGTATAAGGCACAGCGCGCGCCCATGCCCGACGACCTTCGCGGCCAGATCGAGCCGCTGCACGCCGCCGTGCGCGCGAGCGGTCTGCCTTGTCTGGTGGTGGACGGAGTGGAAGCCGACGACGTGATCGGCACGCTCGCCCTGCGCGCCGCCGCGCAAGGTCTGCCGGTGATAATCTCCACCAGCGATAAAGACATGGCGCAACTGGTGAACGAACACGTCACCTGCATCAATACCATGTCCAACACCGTGCTCGACCGCGCCGGCGTAATCAGCAAATTCGGCGTGACGCCCGAACGCATCGTCGAATACCTCGCCCTGATCGGCGACAGCTCCGACAATATCCCGGGCATCCCGCAGGTAGGGCCCAAGACCGCGGTGAAGTGGCTGACTGAATACGGCAGCCTCGACGCCATCGTCGCCCACGCCGCCGAGATCACCGGCCGCGCCGGCGACAATCTACGCGCCCATCTCGATCAGCTGCCGCTCGCCCGCCAATTGGCCACCATCCATTGCGATGTGAAATTGGACGCGGGCCCCACCGATCTGCGGCGTTCACCCGCCGACCGCGCGGCCTTGCGCGACTTATACCAGCGCCTGGAATTCAAAACCTGGCTCAGACAATTGCAGGAAGGCGACGCGGAGCAAGCCAACGGCGAGCCTGCCGACCCCGCGCCGGCGGCGCCCGCCATCCCCGCCGCCAAGACCGCCAATTACGATACGGTACTCACCAGCGAGGCGTTGGACCTCTGGCTCGCACGGCTGCGCGGGGCGGAATTTTTCGCCTTCGACACCGAGACCACCAGCCTCGATTACATGCAGGCCGAGATCGTCGGCGTCTCCTTCGCCGTCACGCCGGGCGAAGCCGCCTACGTGCCGCTCGCCCACGATTATCCGGGCGCACCCGAGCAACTGCCGCGCGACGAGGTCCTCGCCAAACTCAAACCGCTGCTGGAAGACCCGGCCCGCGCCAAGCTCGGCCACAATCTCAAATACGACATGAGCGTGCTGGCCAATCACGGCATCACCCTGCGGGGCATCCGCTACGACACCATGCTGGAATCCTACCTGCACAACAGCACCGCCAGCCGCCACGACATGGACTCGCTCGCCAAAAAATACCTCGACTATGAGACCATCGGTTTCGAGGACATCGCCGGCAAAGGCGCGAAACAACTCACCTTCAATCAGATCGCCCTCGACGAGGCCGCGCCCTACGCCGCCGAGGACGCAGACATCACCCTGCGCCTGCATCACGCCTTATGGCCGGAACTGGCCAAGGCCCCGGCGGTGAAAGCGCTGTTCGAGGAGGTGGAGATACCGCTGGTACCGGTGTTGTCGCGCATCGAGCGCACCGGCGTATTGGTGGACGTGGCCATGCTGCGCCGACAGAGCGGCGAGCTCGCCATTCAAATGGCGGCATTCGAACTACGCGCCCATGAATTGGCGGGGCAGCCTTTCAATCTCGGCTCGCCGAAACAAATCCAGGAAATTCTCTACGACAAACTGCAATTGCCGGTGTCGTTCAAAACCCCGACCGGCCAGCCGTCCACCGGCGAAGAGGCGCTGCAGGAACTGGCCGATCAGCACTCGCTGGCCCGGCTCATCCTAGATTACCGCGGCTTGAGCAAACTCAAATCGACGTATACCGACCGCCTGCCGGAACAGATCAATCCGCGCACCGGCCGGGTCCACACCTCGTATCATCAGGCCGTCGCGGCCACCGGCCGCCTGTCGTCCAGCGACCCCAATCTGCAAAACATCCCGATCCGCAGCGCCGAAGGGCGGCGTATCCGTCAGGCCTTCATCGCCCCGCCGGGCCACGTGATCATCGCCGCCGACTATTCGCAGATCGAACTGCGCATCATGGCGCACCTTTCCGGCGACGAGCGCCTACTGCACGCCTTCAGCACCGGCATCGACATCCACACCGCCACCGCCGCGGAGATTTTCGGCGTGCCGCCCGCCGAGGTCAGCGGCGAACACCGCCGCAACGCCAAGGCCATCAACTTCGGCCTGATCTACGGTATGTCGGCGTTCGGCCTCGCCCGCCAGCTCGGCACCAGCCGCGAGGCCGCGCAAACCTATATCGATCTCTACTTCGCCCGTTATCCCGGCGCCAAGGCGTTCATGGAACGGATGCGGGCCGAAGTGCGCGAACGCGGTTACGTCGAAACCGTGTTCGGCCGCCGGCTGTATCTGCCCGACATCAACGCCCGGCAGGCCCAGCGCCGCCAATACGCCGAACGCGCCGCCATCAACGCCCCCATGCAGGGCACCGCCGCCGACATCATCAAACGGGCGATGCTCCGCGCCGACGCCTGGCTAGCGGAAAACCGGGTGGCTGCTAAAATGATCATGCAAGTACATGATGAATTGGTTTTCGAAGTGGCGGCGGACCGGGTTGACCAGGCCAGCGCCGTCATCCGGGATTGCATGATGGGGGCGGCCTCCCTGGCCGTACCCTTGGTGGTGGATCTCGGGGTAGGCCCGAATTGGGATGAGGCGCATTAAGTCGTTCATTCCCGGGGACTTTAAATATCTAACATCTAGCAATGAACTTTTTTAGAACCTCGGCACTCTCAGTGTGTGAGTACGGTGTCTAGGTTTCTGGTCCGTACTCTTACCGCTCGCCTCCCTGAGCGGGAAACCCCTCTAACCTGGCTTCCCCAAGCCGGGTATCTTAGGCCCCGGTTCCTCCTCCCTCTTCTTGACCGGGGCCTTTTTTTTTATTTCCAACCAATCGGAAAGTAAATCCCGCGCTTCTTCCTCGCCGCTGCGCTTCAATGCCGAAAACAGCTGGACGCTGACGCGCCCCTCCACACCGTACTCCCGCAGTACCGTGGCGCGCACGCTATGCAAGGTCGCGCTGGCGGCGCCCCGGCTCAGCTTATCGGCCTTGGTGAGCAGGATGTGCACGGCGATGCCCCGTTCCACGCACCACGCCACCATGTGCCGGTCGTAATCGGTGAGCGGATGGCGGCTGTCCATTACCACCACTAGCCCGCGTAAAGAACGTCGGCCGCCGAGATAGGCCTCCATCAAGCGCTGCCAGGCTTCCTTCATGGGCGCCGGCACTTTGGCGTAGCCGTAACCGGGCAGATCGACCAAGCGGCGCTGCTCGTCCACCATGAAAAAATTGATTTCACGGGTGCGGCCCGGGGTCTTGCTGATGCGCGCCAAGCCGCGCAGACCGGCGATGACGTTGAGGGCGCTGGACTTGCCGGCGTTGGAACGGCCCGCCAGCGCCACTTCCCAACCCGAGTCAATGGGAAACTGGGCGGGACGCGCCGCGCCCAAAATGAAAGTAGCCGAACGGAACGGTGATTCCCGGCGCGGCGCGGCGGGGCGGGGCGGCGCCGCTTTTTTATCAGCCATGAATATTTCTTGCCGACCCCGTAGATATAACGGGCCAGGGTGGCCTCGTCCTCGCTCACCCGCCGCACCAGCCGATCGAGGCTGATGATCGCGTGCTCGAGGAGATTCACCGCGATATAGGGATGTTCGACCCGCAGGCGCTTGTACATGGTCCGCGGCAATTTGAGCAATTGGGTATCGGGACTCAGCGAACGCATGCGCAGCGAGCGGGGATGGCGGTCGAAAAACGACATCTCGCCCATCAGGTCGCCTTCCTTCATGCGTCCCACCTCCACTTCGCGGCCGCCCTCATCGTGCAATAGCGATGCTTCGCCCTTGATCACGAAAAACAGCGCTTCACCCACATCGCCGATCTCGGCGATCACCGCGTCATTTTTATAAGAGGCCAGTTCCGTGTAATCCAAGAGGGTCTCCACCTCTTTCACGGTCAGCGATTCACACAAATATTGCTGGTTCAAAAACTGAGTGAGTTTGGCTCGTTTGTCTGCCATGCGTCATGCTCCACTGTATGTTTGACCCATCCTGCCGGGGCGGCGCGAGTATTGCGCTCCCTTCTCGACTTGCATAGG
>CAKKSB010000076.1 GCA_919903055.1 Gammaproteobacteria bacterium
CGCGCATCGGCGCGATTTGTTATCTCGACGAAGTGGTCGAAGCGCGCCAGGACACCACGGTGGTGATTCACCCGCTCACCGATCATCGCCGCCAATTGCCGCTGGAAAAGAAAGGCGAACTGGTCAGCGCCCATCCCGAATTCCAGCTGGTGATTTCCTACAATCCCGGCTATCAGAATTTGATGAAGGATTTGAAACAATCCACCAAACAGCGTTTCGCCGCGCTGGATTTCGACTATCCGCAGAGCGAAGTGGAAACTGAAGTGGTGGCCCATGAAACCGGCATCGATTTGGAAACCGCCGGCAAGCTGGTGCAAATCGCCCATCGCGCGCGCAATCTCAAAGGCCACGGCCTCGACGAAGGCATCTCCACCCGTCTGCTGGTCTACGCCGGCAGCTTGATCGCTAAAGGCATCGCGCCCAAGGCCGCCTGCTCCATGACTTTAGTGCGGCCGATTACCGACGATCCGGATATTCGCGACACCTTGGACGCGGCCATCGCGACGTATTTTTAAAAATGTAGGGTGAGTTAGGCGTATTGCACCGTAACCCACCACACCGTCGCGCAGCGACGCCTTGTGTCTTGTACAAGGTGCGTCTGACGGCGCGGATCGGTGGGTTACGCGACGCTAACCCACCCTACATTGGGGAAATAACCATGAGCGTAAAACTCGACGATTACCGCGAGCTGCTGGCAGGAATGCCTCCGGCGCTGCGCGACACCCTGACAGCCAATTTCGGCGAAGCGGCGCGGGTGATGTCGCCGCAGGGTTTGCACAATTATCTCGAAGGCGCCCGCGCGCTGGCGCAACTCGGCCGCGGCAATGATCTCATCGAGTCGTATCTCGAAAACATGCCGGCGGTGGTCAAGGAATGCGGCGAGGAAGTGATCGGCGATATCGTCAACGCCGCGCTCAATCTGGTTTCGATGGTGAGCGGCGAAATCATCGCGCTGTTGTTCGCCACTTTGCCCACCGCCGCGCGCCGCTTGGGCGACACCGAATTGCTGCGCGGCTATCTCGGGCTGATCCATCAACTCTCCGCCAAAGTGCCGCGCGGTTTGCGGCCCATGCTCGCCCATCTCGACGAATTGTTCTCCAAACTCACCCTCGGCGGTTTGCGACGCTGGGCCTTGTGGGGCGCGCAAGCCCATGGCCGCGATTTCCAAACGCAAGTGCTTTACTTCAATCTGCAAAGCGCCGACAGCCAGGCGGTGTTGCAAAAAGAACGTCGCGGCACTTTATTCGTCGACAGCCAGCGCAAATTGAATTTTTATCTGCGCGCCTTATGGGCCCGTGATTTTTTCCTGCGTCCCACTTCCGGCGATTATGAAAGCCGCGAAGGCTACAAGCCGTTCATCGAACAACGGGTGATACACCTGCCCGACGCCTTCGACGACTACGCCGGCCTTTCCGGCAAGGAACTCTACCGCGCCGCCGCCGCTCACGCCGCCGCGCATTTGGTATACACCCGCGCGCCGATTTCCGCCGAGGCGCTGACTCCGGCGCAAATGGTGTTCATCGCGCTGTTCGAAGATGCGCGCATCGAATATCTCGCCATCCGCGAATTTCCGGGACTCAAACAACTGTGGTGCCAGTTCCACGAGAAACTGCGCGAGGTGAGTTGCGCGGTCGATCCGGTCGTGGAGCTATTGGAACGCACCGCGTACGCGATGCTCGACGACAGTTATGTGGACGTCGATCCGTCGGTGCGCGAATTCGCGGCGGCTTTTCGCACCGAGTTCACCGCGCGGCCCGAGGATAATCGTTTCTGCTGGGATATGGGCGTGACCTTTTATAACGAACTGGCCGGCCGTTATCGCATACCCAGCCTGCGCACGCTGGAAGCGGTGGCGATTCCCTATCGCGACGATAATCGTTACATCTGGTCGTTCGACGAAGCGGACTGGCACGCCGCGGAATATATTTCCGCCAGCCAGCGTCAAGTGCGCAAAACCGTCACCGTAACGCAGATGGTCAACGAGCTCGATTGCGAGCTCGCCGGTGACGACGCGCAGGAAATCTGGCGGCTCGAAACGCAGTTTTATCTCGACCAGGAAGGCGTCACCATCAACGAGCTCGAAGGCAAGGAGCCGGCCAGCGAGCCTTACCATTATCAGGAATGGGATTACCAAGTGCAGTTGCACCGTCCCGATTGGGTAACCGTATTGGAAAAACGCGCGCGCAAAGGTGATGCCGATCTCATCGAACAAACTTTGCTTGAACATCGGCCGGTCGCCAGTCGCTTGAAACATTTAATCGATGCCATGCAGCCGCGCGGCGTGGTGCGCCAGCGTCATCAGGAAGATGGTGACGAGATCGACATCAATGCCGCGATCCGCGCCATGGTGGATTTGCGGATGGGCGAAACGCCCGATCCGCGCATCAATATCCGCTATATCCGTAAAACCCGCGACCTCGCGGTGCTGGTGCTGCTCGATCTTTCCGAATCCACCAACGAAAAACTCGGCGGCAGCGACAAGCCGGTGCTGCAACTCGCACGCGAAGCTACCGCCTTATTGGCATGGGCTATCGCCGGCATCGGCGATCCTTTCGCCATTCACGGCTTCGCCTCCGACGGTCGCCACGACGTGCAATATTTCCGTTTCAAGGATTTCGATCAGCCTTACGACGACGACGCCAAGGCCAGACTCGCCGGCATGCAGGGCGGCCTGTCCACCCGCATGGGCGGCGCGCTGCGTCACGCCGGCCATTATCTGCTGCAACGGCCGCAGCGGCGTAAATTGATTCTGCTGGTGAGCGACGGCGAACCCGCCGACATCGACGTGCGCGATCCGCAGTATCTGCGGCACGACACCAAGAAAGCCGTCGAGGAATTGGCCAGCCGCGGCGTCACCACCTATTGCCTGACGCTCGACCCCAACGCCGACGACTACGTCGGCCGCATTTTCGGCGAGCGTCACCACACGATAGTCGATCACGTGCAGCGTCTGCCCGAACGTTTGCCGACGCTGTTCATGGGCTTGACCCGTTAACGGGACTGGACTTCCCCGAGCCGGCTGGAGATACTAAAAGCGAGATCACCTTTGCCCGCGGCGGCCGTGGGAATGTGAGCGCCACATGCCATACCGATCCCGTCTCAACAGTATCCCCAGCCTGAGATCCACGCCGGCCACGGTGCCCGCCGCACGGTATAACCGGGTTCGCCTCGCGCTGCGGCGTCTGGAAAATCCGCTGCGCATCGAATTACCCGGCCTGCGCAGTCTGGACGTGATACTCGAAGACGACGTGTGGGTCATCGTCGACCGCGAACTCAACGACATCCCCATCGTGGCGTGGACCGGTTTCGAATCGCGCAGCAGTCTGCACACCCCGCTGCGCTGCACGCTGCGTCATTATCACGCCCATGCCGGCGCCATCCTCGACACCGCGCTCAATGCCCTGGACCGGATACTCAGCCAGCGGCTGGCCAAACGCGGATAAATTTCCACGAATTTCCCGCCGCATCGTCGGCGCAATCCGGCATGGGCTTAAACTCCCGCCGCTGGTAAAATCCGCCCATGTCTTTACGCTACGACGCCTTGAAAATTCTCAGTGACGGCGGTTTTCACGCCGGCACCCAACTCGGCGCCGCGCTCGGCATCAGCCGCACCGCGGTGTGGAAACACTTGCGCGCCTTGAGTGAGCTGGGCCTGGACATTTACGCCGTACCGGGCAAAGGCTATCGTTTGGCTCAGCCGGTGGAATTGCTGGACGCGCAGGCCATCACCTCAGCCATGGCCGACGATGCGCGCGCGCTGCTCGGCGGCATCGAAATCCACCCGCGCCTCGACTCCACCAACACGTATTTAATGCAGCAGGCCGGCAGCGGCCTGGCTTCGGGTTACGCCTGCCTGGCGGAATATCAGGAAGCGGGCCGCGGCCGGCGCGGCCGCAACTGGGTCTCGCCCTTCGGCGCCAATATTTATTTGTCGCTGCTATGGCGCTACACTCTCGATCCGGCCCAGCTCGGCGGCCTGAGTCTCGCGGTGGGCGTGGCCATGGCCCGTGCGCTGCGCGCGGCGGGCGTCGACGGCATCGCGCTTAAATGGCCCAACGATGTGTTGTGGCGGGACCGTAAATTGGCGGGCATTCTGTTAGAGATGAGCGGTGAATCCTTCGGCGCCAGCACCGTGGTGGTGGGGCTGGGCATCAACTGCCGCATGTCCAAGGAAGCCGGCACCCACATCACGCAGCCCTGGACCGATCTGGAAAAAATCCTGGGACGTCACCTCTCGCGCAATGCGTTGACGGCTTTGTTATTAAGCGAAGTCTTGCCCGTGCTGCGCGATTATCAAACTGCCGGACTCGCGCCTTTGCTCGACGAATGGCAAAGCTACGACGCGGTGCGCGGCAAAACCGTTACACTGCAACTGCCCAATCAATCCATCACCGGCGTCGCGGCGGGGGTGGACCGCGACGGCGCCCTGTTGCTGACCCGCGGCGGCGTTACTCAGCGCCACCTCGCCGGCGAAATCAGCGTTAGAGTGGCGTAACCAACGATGCGCGCAACCAGCGGAATTTTTTCAAGCCGTCACACCGCCACCACGCGCCGGCATTACGACGTGTCGGCATTCGAACGCTAAGCCGGCGCGCGGCCTACGGCTCATACAAATAAGGATGTTCTCTTGATACTGCTGATCGACATCGGCAACAGCCGGATTAAATGGGCCAGCCTTCAGCGCGGTAAACGCGCCGCCAGCCACAGCGCGTCGCGCCCCCTGGAAAACCAGTGGATGGCCTTCGCGGCGGAGGCGTGGGGCAAACTGCGCGCGCCGAAAAAAATCCTGGTTTGCAACGTCGCCGGCGCAACCGCGGCCGAGGCGCTGCGGGAGTGGGCTCTCCAGCACTGGAAAATTGAACCGCGATTTCTCACCGCTCAAGAAACCGCGTGCGGCGTGCGCAACGCCTACACCGTTGCCGAACGTTTGGGCGCTGACCGCTGGGCGGGCCTGATCGCCGCGCGGGCGCGCTGGCAAGAACCGTTGTGCATCGTCGATGCCGGCACCGCTATCACGCTCGACGTGCTCGACGCCGACGGTGTCCATTTAGGCGGCTTGATTTTGCCGGGCATAGAAATGATGCGCCGCAGTTTATTGGAACGTAGCGAAGGTATTCGCTTAGCCGCCGACGCGCCGGCCGGCGACGGCATCAGCCTGCTCGCCCGCGATACCCGCGACGGCGTGGACGGCGGCACACTCTACGCCGCGGTCGCCGCCATCGACCGCATCGTCGCCGACACCGGCGCGGCCTTGGGCGTCACCCTTACCGGCGTCATCAGCGGCGGCGACGCGACGAGCCTCTTGCCTTTATTGGCCGGCCCCTATCATCATGTGCCGGAACTGGTGTTGGACGGCCTCGCCGTCATCGCGAAGGAAAAAAAATGAGAGTTCTGTTTCTGCTGCTCATCATCGCCAACCTCGGCCTCTTCGCCTGGCATACCCAAACCCAGCGGCTGGACCAAGCCCTCCAGCGCGGCCCGCAACCCATCAATGATCACACCCCGCCCCTGCTCCTGCTGAGTGAACTGCCCAAACATGCCCCACCCGCCGAACCCCCGACGCCG
This sequence comes from Gammaproteobacteria bacterium, assembly GCA_919903055.1. Lineage (GTDB taxonomy): Bacteria > Pseudomonadota > Gammaproteobacteria > DRLM01 > DRLM01 > CAKKSB01. Next base: position 5,566 of record CAKKSB010000076.1, read on the forward strand.
CGCGAATCCGCGCTGCAAGAACTCCCCGACGATCCGGCGCCCTAATAGAGCCCAATTGCTCATTCGGCGGGGTCGACTCCTGCCGCCGCACCTTCAATAAATAAATCATCTCCGCCGGTATCAACCGTACTTCCAATCTATACATCCAGCCCTGCGCCATGCCTCCGTAGCCATTCCTTGCGCTCTCTATAGACGGGCAACACCTTGTCCACTTCGTTCCAGAAGGCATCGGTATGATCTGGATGATGGAGGTGGCAGAGTTCGTGAACCACGATGTAGTCGATGATGGTTTGCGGGGCCATCATGCACTTCCAGTGAAAGGCCAGGTTACCGTTGGAATAACATGAGGCCCAGCGATTGCCGAGTTCGCGAATGTCGATG
>CAKKSB010000077.1 GCA_919903055.1 Gammaproteobacteria bacterium
CGACGGCCAGGGCCGCGCCATCGGCGGCGCGGTGATCGGCCGCGACAAGGAAGTGGGCGGCGATGTTTATGGCGTGCTGCGCACCGCCGGTCCTTGTTTGAGTCCGTTTCATGCCTGGGTGTTTTTAAAAGGCCTGGAAACTTTGGCCGTGCGCATGTACGCGCACTGCGCTAATGCCTTGGCCCTCGCCGAGTGGCTGGAGCGGCAAGCGGCGGTGGAACGGGTATTTTATCCCGGCTTGGTTTCCCATCCGCAACATGATTTGGCCAAACGCCAGCAGCACGGCTTCGGCGGTCTGCTTTCCTTCGAAGTGAAAGGCGGCCGGGAAACGGCGTGGAAAGTGATCGACCATACTCGGCTGATTTCGATTACCGCCAATCTCGGCGACACCAAAACCACCATCACCCATCCCGCTACCACCACCCACGGCCGTTTGACGCCGGAAGCCCGCGTGGCGGCGGGCATCAAGGATAACTTGGTGCGGGTGGCGGTGGGTTTGGAAAACGTCGAGGATCTCAAGGCGGATTTGGCGCGTGGATTGAAGACTGTTTCATTTTGAACCGGATGGGTGAATTCACTGCCACGGACAAGCGGCATCGTGGTTTCACTGGTCCGTGACGGTGTTCACGTCGTGCGTAGTGATTTTTGGCAACGAAATGGCTGATCCATGCCGAAATAACGATGAGGCCAGCCGTCCAACGCTGGCCTCATCGCCGGCATTACAAATTAAAATTCCTGTTTCACTCGGCGGGTTTCCTTATCTTTTTCCTTGTCACGCTGATTGACGCCGCCGCGCTTGTCTTGATCATTTTGCGGACGACGTCCAGGGTTGGTTTCATTCTCGCGATCTTTGGGTTGATTGGGGTTGAACATGATGAGTTCCTTTCTCTTTAATAATAATTAAACCCGCAGCGGGGCAGCCATTACTTAAGAATAAGCGGCGTTAATTCGTAGCGGCCGGGCTTATTCCTGGAATGCGATTTTGCAATCCGCGGGCCAGCGATTATCGCGGCCGCTACCGTATAAATTATTGCTGATAAATTTTCCGGGACTGTGAGCCGCCCAACGGCGCGTTGGCGGCGACTAAATTTATAAGGCGCTGGGATTGGCAGATATTTTCAGCGGCCAGTGCGGACGTAATTAGTTTTCATGTTGAATGGCTGACCGCATTCGGACTTAACTCTAACGGATGGGCTGAATGTTCGGCGCCGGCTGTTCTTCAATTTAACGCCATGTAAAGCTTACAAGGCCGCTGAGAAATTACAATTATTTCCGCGTTCCCGTTCATTCAAAATCGATCTTGTCATTCGACGCCGCCGGCCCGCGGCAAGCCTTGCGGGAGCCATGGAATTCCCGTCCCATCGACAGCAGCAAAAGCCTCGGTTACAGTGCCTTACCCCCGCGGGTCGAGGTCGATGCGGCGGTGACCAGTGAATTGACCATCCTTCATAAGGAGCTTCGAATGAAAAAAATTGCCCTGGGCGTCGCCGCCCTCACTCTCTCGTTCATGTCATGGTCCGCGGTGGCCGGCGAAGGTCCCACGGAAGAACAGTGCAAAGCCATGGGTGAACAACACGGTATATCCGGCGAGAAATTGGATGCCTGGATGAAAAAGTGTTTGGATCATTCGATGATGAAACACGACAAGAGTGAAAAAGGCGAGATGCACGGCAAGGAAGCTATGGATAAGGAAGGTAAACCGGGCAAGCACCACGACATGAAAGAAGACGGCGCGGGTTCCGGCGGCAATATGTGAGCGAGTAACCGGTGCGCAGAGTGGTTTGTATCATCAACCCCGCCTTGCCGGCGGGGTTGTTTATTGTGGGCTTCGGATAATTGAAGGCGGAGCCGTGTTTGACTTTACTGGGGCACGTCAGCGGTGCTGCTGTATGATAATCGGCGCGTTCAGGCGGTCAGTCCGTATTTTCACCGGGACGGACCGCGGTGATTTCCGGTGAGAAAAGCGGATTAGTGACGATTATGATTCCATGGGTGCTTTTGGACAGCGCGACGATACCCGTCGATGGCGGCGAGCTCAGATTGTATCGGCGGGCCGAGGAATTTTCGATACGCATTGTCGGCGGCGGCGAATTGATGAACAGCCGCGTGCACGGTTCGGAAGAAGCTTTGGCGGAGCTGGCCTGTGCCCGCTTGGCCGGCCGAGTCCGGCCGCGATTGTTGATCGGCGGGCTGGGCATGGGCTATACCTTGGCCGCCGCGCTGAAAAATCTCGGGTCGGACGGCGAGGTGGTGGTCGCGGAATTGGTGGCGGCGGTGGTGGAATGGAATCGCGGACCGCTGGGCGCGCTGGCCGGCCAGCCTTTGGCTGATGCGCGGGCCGGCGCGCAGGTAGTGGATGTCGCCCGGCTCTTGAAAGCGGCGGATCAGGACTACGACGCCATTTTGCTGGATGTGGACAACGGTCCCGAGGGCTTGACGCAGCGGAGCAACGATTGGCTTTATTCCGCGGCGGGTTTGAACGCGGCGTTTTCGGCGCTGCGGCCCGGCGGGGTGTTGGGGGTGTGGTCGGCCGGGCCCGCCCCGGATTTCGCCGACCGCTTGCGTCAGCGGGGATTCGAAGTGGACGAGGTGCGGGTGCGCGCACGCGGCGCGGTGCGCAAGGGCGCGTGGCACACGCTGTGGCTCGCCGGGCGCAATGCTTGACGATGAGCTGTTAGTTATGCGGACGGAATCAGTCTTATCGGTTAAAGAACCTCTGATTTATTCAGAGATTCCTGCGGCACAGGGAAGAGCGAAGCGAAGGGTTCTGCCGTCATTTTCAATGGCGGTTAGCCATTAAAAATGCAGGAAAGCGAAAATTACATGTTTCGCGTTCTGCCGGGCAGGAGTCCCAATGCCGTGGGCGCAGGGATGCGCAGGAGCGGCCGTGCCCTGAGAATTCCAGGATGGAATTATTCAGAGCTTCCTTAAATTAAATTGGCGATCGCCAACGCCGGCCGCGATGCAAGGCGTGCTTAAAAGTAACGATGATGAGTGAGAACGAGATATGACTATTAAAACGACTGGCTGGGTAGTAAGCCTGCTTTCCGTCACCGTGGTGCTCACCGGCTGCGGCCCGACCGGCACGGACGGTTCACGGGGAGCGAGGGAAAGCGAATTGTTCAAGCTGGCCCATATGAACGGTTGCATCGAATGTCACACGGTCAGCGCGACCACGGTCGGGCCGTCATGGCAGGCGATCGCCGATCGTTATAAAGATGCGCCGCGGGAACAGGCGCGGGCGCTGTTGATCGACAGCGTCAACAAGGGCAGCAAAGGCAAATGGATCAGCTGGAAGGCGCCCGACGGCATGCCGCCGCTGGAGAAGCGGGTGTCGGCGGAACACATCGCGCAATTGGTGGATTACATTTTGTCGCTGGCTCCCCCTAAGTGAAGCCGCCCGCGTGGACGTGCCGGAGTAGGCGCGCGGCGGCCGGCCGGTGAGCGCGAACACCTACGCGATGCCGCGATGAAACCTTATTCCGAAGCCTGCGAACGTAACCGCGATCCGATCTTGACGACGATACAGCCGCTGCTCGCCGAACGGCGCGCGGTGTTGGAAATCGGCAGCGGCACGGGACAACATGCGGTGTACTTCGCCGCCAAGCTGCCGCATTTGATCTGGCATACCAGCGACCGCCAGATGTATCACGCCGGTATCCAATTGTGGCTGGACGAGGCGGCTGCGGAAAATATCCGCGCGCCGCTGGTGCTCGATGTAACGCAAGCGGTGTGGCCGGCCGTGGCGGTGGACGCGGTGTATTCCGCCAACACCGCCCACATCATGCACTGGCCGGAGGTGGCGGCGATGTTCGCCGGAGTGGGTCGCTTATTACCCGTCGGCGGGATTTTTTTGCTGTACGGCCCGTTCAATTACCACAGCCGTTACACCAGCGACAGCAACCGGCGGTTCGATGCGCAACTCAAATCCCGCGATCCCCTCAGCGGCATCCGCGATGCCGAAGCACTCGACCGTCTGGCCGGACAGGCGCGAATGCGGGCATGCGGCGATGTGGCCATGCCGGCCAATAATCATCTCTTGTGCTGGGAGAAACTGTAATTCGGCGGCGATGATTTTTCGTCAGTCGGCAAGCTGACGGGTTTCAGTTTATTCATTTTTTCTTGCTACAGGATAAATAGGAAAGGCCGCGCCGCCATCGCAGCCACGTAGCGTAATTTCTAACCGTTATCGCATTCATTGCCGCTATGAATGTCTCGTCTTATTTAAACAAAGCCGCGTACTGTTGATAACCCTCTGCTGCCAGCGCGTCCTTGGGAATGAAACGCAAGGCCGCGGAGTTGATGCAATAACGCAGACCGGTGGGTGCCGGGCCGTCGTTGAAGACGTGGCCCAGGTGGGAGTCGCCGTGGCGGCTGCGCACTTCGGTGCGCGGCATCAGCAGGAGGAAGTCCTTTTTCTCGACGATTAAATCTTGGTTCAGCGGCCGGGTGAAGCTGGGCCAGCCGGTGCCGGAGTCGAACTTGTCGGCGGAGGAGAACAGGGGTTCGCCGCTGGCCACATCCAGGTAAATTCCTGCACGTTTCTCGTTCCAATAGGCATTTTTGAAGGGCGGCTCGGTCGTTTCATGCTGCGTTACATCGTATTGCAGCTTGGTGAGGCGCTTGCGCAGGTCAGCGTCCGCGGGTTTGCGGTAGAGTCCGCTAGCGGCCGGCAGGTATTGCTGGTAATTCACTTGTAACTCCTTGCCCCAGGTTTTTTCCAGATATTGGTCGCGGCCCGAGCGATGGCGGTAAAAGGTGTAGCGTATCGGGCTCTTGCTATGAAAATCCTGGTGGTACTCTTCCGCGGCGTAGAATTTTTCCGCGGGGCGGATCGGGGTGACCAGCGGGCTGCTGTAACGGTTGCTGGCCGCGAGGGTGGCGCGGGATTTTTCCGCGGCGAGTTTCTGCTGCTCGGTGTGATAGAAGATCGCCGTGGTGTATTGCTGGCCGCGATCGACGAATTGCCCGCCGCCGTCGGTGGGATCGACGGTGCGCCAAAAGGCCGCCAACAGTCCTTCATAGGTGATGCGTTGCGGGTCGTAATAGATTTGCACGCTTTCCAAATGGCCGGTGCCGCCCGCGGAGACTTGTGGGTAAGTGGGATCGGCGACTCGGCCGCCGGTGAAACCGGAAATAGTCTTGACTACACCGGGCACTTCGTCGAAATTGGCCTCGACGCACCAGAAACAGCCGCCGGCAAAAGTAGCCACCGCCAGTTCGCCCGGAGCCGCCGCTGACGCGGCTTGATTGGCGACGGGGTAGAGCAGCAGCGCGATGGTGCTCGCCAGGGTAAACGTCAGTCCGAATAGTGTTTTCTTAAACATGGTAGTACACCGTTAAAATGAAACGCGGGCCAGCCGCGATGAGATGCGGCGATCTTTCCCCCTACTCAGACCGCGTCGCCGATGAGATGTTGCGTGCCGATACGAAATCTCCGAGGCATGCGATAATCGTAGTGCATGGAATAGTATCGGCTGTTAGTCGCCGCCGCGAGCGGAACCTTACAGCCACCGGACGGATTGATCACTGGCTGTCGTCCGGTGAGCGCGATGCCGATGCCGCCGTCTCATATATGAGCGGAATGACAGGGATTCGTGACTCCCGAGTTAGACGATAAATCGAGATTGAATGATGCTGCGGATTTCCAATAATGTGAGTATCGCCGAAGGCGAGATCGAACTCAGCGCGATACGGGCGCAGGGTGCGGGCG